>CAMLEQ010000473.1 GCA_946479015.1 uncultured Gemmatimonadota bacterium
CTCCAGGTTCGGCCCCATCACGGCGACGTACACGCCCTCGCGCAGCGGAATGCGCGCCTCCGCGGCCACGGTGCGCGCGAGCTCGCGCAGCGCCACATCGTACGGCGCCGACATGTCGGGGAAGCGTGGGCCGAGCGCGTCGTCGTTCGGGCCGACGAGCGGGTTGTGCCCGAGCAGGTTGATGTGATCGGCGATCAGCATCAGGTCCCCGGGGTTCCAGAGCGGGTGCATCCCGCCGCACGCGTTGGAGACGATGAGCGTGCCCGCGCCCAGCGCGCGCATCACGCGCACGGGGAAGCTCACCTGCGCCGCCGTGTACCCCTCGTACAGGTGGAAGCGCCCCTGCATCGCGACCACCGTCTTTCCGCCGAGCGTGCCGCACAGCAGCCGGCCGGCGTGCGACTCCACGGTGGAGAGCGGGAAGCCGGGGATCTCGGCGTAGTCGATCGCGGCGTGCACGTCGATCTCCGCCGCCAGCGCGCCGAGTCCGGTGCCGAGCACGATCGCCGCGTCCGGCGTGCCGTCGAAGCGGTGGCGGATGGCGGAGACGGCCACCGCCACCTGCTCGCGCGTGTGCGAGCGGTGCGGCGCGATGCGCGCGTGCGCCAGCGCCGGATCGTCCAGACGGAAGCCGGTCATTCCTTGACGAGCGACTCCAGCCACGCGGGCGTCTTCACGTGCGCGCGCCCATCCACGGCGTCGTTCTCGCCGCTGGTGCGGCGCAGCGGCGGCACGGGGAGCTGCGAGGCGTTGAGCTCCGCGAGCTGGCGCTCCACCAGGGCGCGGAGCTGCCCCACGTACGTGATGCGCGACTTCTCGAGCGCGGCGATGTCCGCCTCGAGCCGGCGCACCTCGGCGCGCGCCTGCTCCACCAGCCGCTCCCCCTCCGCCCGCGCCTCGCGCAGGATGAGCTGGGCCTCGCGCTCCGCCTGTTCGCGGATCTCGGAGCGGAGCTGCTGCGCGGAGACGAGCGCGTCGTTGAGCGCCTTGTCGCGCTCGCGGAAGGCGCGGAGCTGCTCGTGAAAGCCGCGCGCCTTCTGCTCCAGATCCTGGCTCACGCGCGTCAGGCGCTCGAGCTCGTCGGCCACCTGGGCGCGGAAGTCCTCGACCTTCTTCTCGTCGTAGCCACGGAAGGTCTTGGCGCCGAAGTCCCAGCGGCGCACGTCGAGCGGTGACAGGTGAAAGGATTCGTCGGTCATGTGCCTCTCGCTCCAAACAGGATGGTGCCCAGTCGGACCATCGTCGCTCCCTCCTCCACCGCCACCTCGTAGTCGTTCGACATCCCCATGGACAGCTCGAACGCGGGGTGGCCGGCCGCGACCAGCAGCTCGCGCGCGGCGCGCGCCCCGTGGAAGACGCGCCGCAGCGCCGCCTCGCTCGCGCCGTACGGCGCCATGGTCATCACGCCCGCCACCCTGATACCCGCCAGGGTCGTGAGCCGTTCGCTCTCCGCCGCCAGCGTCTCGAGGGAGTAGCCGCCCTTGCTCTCCTCCCCCGACACGTTCACCTGCACCAGCGCCTCCACCGCGCGCTGGCGCGCCAGGCCATGCGCGCACACCGCGTCCGCCAGGCGCGGCGAGTCGATCGAGTGCACGAGCGTGAAATGATCGAGCGCCTTCACCTTGTTCCGCTGTAGATGACCGATCAGGTGCCAGCGCACGGGGATGTCGACGTCCGCCATCTTCGCCAGCGCCTCCTGCACGCGGTTCTCCCCCACATCGCGGAGCCCCACGTCCCAGGCCGCCCGGACCGCCTCCGGCCCGTACGTCTTCGTGACGGCGATGATCGTGACCTGCTGTCGGTGTCCGCCGCGCGAGACGGCGGCGGCGATGCGCTCGCGCACCTCGGACACTCGCGCGGCGAGGTCCTGAAATGGCATAAGCCGTGAAGTTATCGCCATTTACAACTCGAATCAAGAGAATCGACGCGAACGCGCGCCCGCACCGCCGCGAGCCACCGCGCCGGGCACTCCAGCAGCTCCCCCATCACGATCGGCGCCGGGTCGATCGCCTGCGTGAGATCGCCCATCCCCGCGGCGCCCCCCGCCTCCCCGAATCGATGCGCGAACGCCAGCGCCGCTGCGGTGTCCACCATCACATCGCTCCCCGCCAGGCGCGCGGTGTCGCGCGCGAAGCGCGGGCGCACCCACGCGAGCCCGCGCAGCGTCCACGTGCCCCCCAGCTCGTCTCGCACCCGCTCCCCCGCCGTGACCGCCACGGCCACCGCGCGCCCGCGCGCGCGGGCGCGCGCCGCGATGCGCGAGAGCGACACGCGCTCCGGGGGCGGCGCCGCCGTGTCCGCGGGATCCACCAGCCCGTCGCGCCGCGCGAGCTGCGCCCGATACCAGCCGGCGCCGAGGAGCGGCACCGTCACCACCGTCACGTCGCGCCGCGCGCCCTCCACCACCTGCGCGTACCATAGCGGAAACGAGTCGTTGTCTCCCCCCGTCACCAGCACCGCCCCGGTGGGCGCCGACCACAGAATCGCGCTCCCCACGCGATGCGCGATGTCCCGCTCCGGTCCTCGCGACCGGTCCACGGCGCGCCACCCCAGCGCGAGCGGCAGGACGGCCACCGCCACCCCCGCCGGCACGAGCGCGCCTCCCCATCGCCGGGCGAGCAGCACCGCGCCCGCCCCCGCCCACGCGCCCCACGTCCAGAACGCCAGCGCGAAGAAGTAGTCGCGCTCGCGGACCTCGTGCGCCGCATCGTCCGGCAGCACCCCGTACCCGAAGCTCGCACCCGCCTTGAAGTTCATGTACAGCACCAGCCCCACGCTCGCGCAGAGCAGCAGGAGCAGCATCGCGCGGAAGCTCCGGCGGTCGAGCGCGCGGTGCCGCACGGCGCCGTACGCCGCGAGTGCCACGTACGCGACCGTCACCGGCGTGCGGCGCCAGGAGGGCGCGACGCCCGGCGCGAGCCCCAGCGCCACCTGCCAGTCGGCGTATTCCGCCAGGTTCCCGAGCTGCGCCCAGAGCGGCGCCTGGCGCGGCCACGGCCCGTGCACGCCGTACTGGCGGCGACCCACCACCTCCCAGAGCGCCCGCCAGGTGACGGGGTGGCCGGCGTCGAGCACCGGGGCGTGCGCGGCGCGGATGGAGAGCACCGCGAGCGCGCTCAGCGCGAGCGCCATCACCGCGATCGCCGCGGCCAGCCAGGCGCCGCGCGCGCCGCGC
>CAMLEQ010000474.1 GCA_946479015.1 uncultured Gemmatimonadota bacterium
CGGCCGCTTCGCGGCCGCGGCGGCGAAGCGCGAGGCATCACGCGCGGTGGGGATCACCCGCGCGCGCGGCACCACGCCGTGGCACGCCGCGAGCGCGGCGAGCATCGCCCGCGTGGGCGCGATCACGAGATCGGCGCCATCGAGCCCCCGCCGCACCGCCGTTCGGTACGCGTCCCACTCCGGCGGCGCATTCGTCCCCTTCACCGCCCGCCACCAGGAGAGCACGCACGAGTGCGCGACCACGCACACCGGCGCGCGCCAGCGGAGCGCGCCGTGGGCGTAGCCGTTCAGGTGCACCACGTCGGGGCGCTCGCGGGCCTCCAGCTCCAGCAGCCACGCGCCGGCGCGGCGAACGTCGAGCCACGGATCGGCCATCCACTCCAGCCGGTAGCGCCCCTCCACCACGCGGACGTTCGCGCGTGCCCGCGCCTGCGTGCGCTGCCCCGGCGACAGGGGCATCCCCATCGTCGCCAGCACTACCTCCACGCCGTGCGGCTCGAGCGCGCCCGCGAGCTCCATCGCGTACGTCCACACGCCGCCCACCGTGTCCGCCGTCATCAACACCTTCATCACATCACCGTCCGTACATCGTGTCCAACGCGGCGGCGACCTCCGCCAGCCGCTCCACCTCGGGATCGAACGCCGCGCTCTCCCCCAGCCGCCGTGCCCACGCCACCGCCGCGCGCCCTCCCCACTCGTCCGGAGGGGACGCGAGCACCTCGCGCGCCGTCCCCTGGTACCGCTCCGCCGTGAAATCGTAGAACGATCCGTTCACGTTCCGCATCGCCGCGCCGCCCGCGCCGCCGTAGAACGCCGCCTCGATCACCGCATCGCGCCCGGCGGAGACGTTCCACGAGCACGCGAGCCGCACCGTCGTCCCCCCCGCGAGGTCCAGACGCGCCTCCGCGTAGTCCTCCACCACCGAAGCGGGAAGCGCGAGCGGCGCCCCGCCGGCGAAGAGGCGGCTCGTCACGTGCTCCACGCGCGGGAAGTCCAGCGCCCACAGCGCGAGATCCACCAGGTGAATGCCCAGGTCGATCACGCACCCTCCGCCGGAGAGCGCCGGATCGCGGAACCACGCCTTGTCCGGGCCGTACGCGTTGTGGAACACGAGATCCACCGCGTACACGCGCCCCAGCGCCCCCTCGCGTATCAGATCGCGGATGCGACGCATCGCCTCCGTGTGGCGGTACGAGAGATCGACTCCGAGCAGCCGGTTGGCGGCGCGCGCCGCGTCGATCACGCGCCGCGTCTCGGGAGCGGTGCGCGCGAGCGGCTTCTGGCAGAACACCGCGAGCCCGCGCTCGAGCGCCGCGATCGCCTGCTCGGCGTGCAGCGCGCTCGGCGTGGCGATCACCACGCCGTCCAGCTCCGCGTCGAGCAGCTCGTCCATCGAGCGGGCCACCACCGCCTCCGGCGCCGTGCGCCGCGCATCGGCGAGCGCCTGGTCGGCGGCATCCGCCACCGCGGCCACGCGCGCCGCGCCGCTGCGCGCGATCGCCTCCATCCGGTGCCGCCCGATCCACCCCACGCCGAGAAAGCCGAGCCGGGGGAGCGCCGTGGCCACCGCCGCCTCCCGCGACAGCGCGCCCGCGGCCGTCATGTCAGCACCATCGCCTTCAGGAAGCCGCCGGGGCGCTCGACGGTGGCGCGCATCGCGCCCGCCAGGTCGTCCAGCGGAAAGACGTGGGTGAGCAGCGGCGCCACATCGAGCGCGCCCTCCGCCACCGCCCGCACAGCGGCGCGGATCCCGTCCACGTACACGCGCGGATCGCGCTCGTGCGCGTTGATGACGTCGAGGCCTCGCCAATTCCACAGGAACATGTTCACCTGCCGCGGCCCGTCCTGGTGGAACCCGGCGATCACCAGCCGGCCGCGCTCGCGCGTCAGCTCCCCCGCGAGGTCGAGCGGCCACTGGAGCCCCACCGCCTCGATCACGCGCTCGCACCCCTCTCCCGCCGTGAGCGCCTTCACGCGGTCGATGATCCCCTCGTGGTCCACCATCGGGATCGTCTCCGCGGCGCCGCACTGCCGCGCCACGTCCAGCGCGAAGGGACGGCGCGAGATGGCGATCACGCGCGCCCCCGCGCGCGAGGCGAGCTGCGTGAGCAGCGCGCCGAGGAAGCCGATGCCCACGATCGCCACCGTCTGGCCGGCGGCCACCTCCGCGCGCCTGAAGATGTTCATCGCGCACCCCAGCGGCTCCCCCGGGAACGGCGCGTCGCCCAGCGACGCAGGGAGCGGCACCACCGCGTCGGCCGCGGCGATGTCGAACTCGGCGTACGCGTGGTAGGAGAGCGCCGCCACGCGGTCGCCCAGCGCGATGCCGCGGACGCCGTCACCGACGGCGTCCACCACGCCCCACCCCTCGTGCCCCGGCGCTCCGGGCTCCTGCGGATAGGTGAACCACTCGCGCCCCTCCCACACCGGCACGTTCGAGGCGCACACACCGCTGCCGCGCAGCCGGATGCGCACCTCGCCGGGGCCCGGCTCCGGCATCGCCAGCGCGCACACCCGGGCCTCCCCCGGTCCGGCGATCACCGCCGCGCGCATCGTCGCGGCGGCCGCGCGGCTCGGGGGCGTCGCCACCGCGCCGCTCACGCCACTTCCTCCCCGTCGGCGAACGGCTCCGACCCGCGACGCGACGTCGTGCGCAAGGCATTGGCGGCGGCGGCGGCCGGCCGCTTCGTCTTCGCCGCCGCGCGCGCCGGCAGCCGGGCGGACAGGAGCCACTCGTAGAGCCGCGCGATGCCGTCGCGCGCGCTCACCCGCGGCCGCCACCCGGTGGCTTCCTGGAAGCGCCGCGTGTCGGACACGTAGTAGCGCTGATCCCCGGTGCGCCACCCCTGTATCGCCGTCTCCGGTCGCTCGCCGCGCAGCGACTCGATCTCATCGAGCAGCTCGAGTAGGCTGATGGTGTTCCCCGCGCCGCCGCCGATGTTGAATGCCGTGCCCGCGTGCCGGTCCATGTGCCGCTGCGCCAGCAGGAACGCGTCCACGAGATCCTCCACGAACAGGATGTCGCGCACCTGCATCCCGTCGCCGTATAGGATGATCGGCAGCCCCTCGATGGCGCGGATGAGGAAGTGCGCCACCCACCCCTGATCCTCGGTTCCGAACTGGTGCGGGCCGTAGATGCAGCTCATGCGGAAGACGACGGTCTGCAGCC
>CAMLEQ010000475.1 GCA_946479015.1 uncultured Gemmatimonadota bacterium
GTCCAGCGACCAGGTCCTAGACCCCCTCCTACTCCCTCCCCCCTACGAGCACCAGCACGAACCGGGCTCCTTCCCCGACACTACTCTCCACCATCAACTCCCCCCCCATCCCCCTCGCCAGATCCCTGCTGATCGCGAGCCCCAGCCCCGTGCCCTGGTGCGCGCTCGAGAGCGTGCGGTCGAGCTGCACGAACGGCTCGAAGATCGCCTCGTGCTTCTCCTCGGGGATCCCGATTCCCGTGTCGGACACCGTGATGCGCACCACGCCCCCCGCGCCCCCCACGCCCCCCGCGCGCGCCGCGGTCACCGTCACCCGCCCGCCGGGCTCCGTGAACTTCACCGCGTTCGAGAGGAGGTTGAGCAGGATCTGCCGCACCTTCTCCTCGTCGGCCATCGCCACCAGCGCCGGATCGATCTCCGCGCACTCGTAGACGAGCGACCGCGCCGCCACCTGCGGCGCGATCAGCGCGTCGAGCGCGGCCACCACGTCGCGCACCACCAGTGGGCGAACGTCGTACTGCACGCGCCCCACCTCGAGCTTCGCGAAGTTCAGCACGTCGTTGATGAGCGAGAGCAGGTGCCGCTGCGAGCGCTTGATCCGCCCCAGGTCCTCCACCTGCGCCGGCGTGAGCTCGCCGTGCACCCCCAGCTCCATCAGCTCGGCGTAGCCGGCGATCGCGTTGAGCGGTGTGCGCAGCTCGTGACTCATGTGCGCCAGGAACTCCGCCTTCGCGCGGTTCGCCGCCTCCGCCTCCGCGCGCGCTCTCTCCGCCGCGCGCGTCTGCTCCGCCAGCTCCTCGTTCGCCCCGCGCAGCCCGGCGTTCGCCCCCTCCAGCTCCGCGCGCGACGCCTCGAGCGCGCGGCGCGCATCCTCCGACGCGGTGTGCAGCCGCGCGTTGTCGATCGCCAGCGCCGCGCGCTGCGCCAGCTCGCGCGCCAGCTCCAGCTCCGCCTCCCCGTAGCGCCGCCCCGACTCCGCGGCCACGAGCGTCATCACCCCGATCACCCGGTCGCGCGCGGTGAGTGGCACGAGCATCACCGATCGCATCCCCACCGCGCGAAGCATCGCCAGGTGCTCCGCATCGCGCGCGCTCGCGTGCAGCATCGCGTCGGTGATGTCCGCGTACAGCTCCGTGCGCCCCGTGCGCAGCACGTACGGCACCCCGCGCGGCGCGTCCATGTCCACCGGCCAGCGCCCCTGCGCCTCCCACGCCCACCGCTCCTTCGCCGGATCCTGGTGCGCCACGGCGAGCGGGCGCGGCACCCCGGTCTCGTCCACCAGTTGCACCACGCACCAGTCGGCGAGCCGCGGCACGAGCAGCCGCGCCACCCGCTGCACGGTGGTGCGGTAGTCGAGCGACGACGACAGAATGTCGCTCGCCCGCGCCAGGAAGTGCAGCCGCTCCTCGGCGTGCTTCTTCTCGGTGATGTCGCGCCACAGCGTCGCCACGCCGCCGTCGGGGAGGGGATAGCAGCGCACCTCGGACCACGTGCCCCGCGTGGCGTAGTACTCCTCGAACGCCGCCGGCACGCGCTCCTCCTGCGCGCGCCGCATCTCGCGCTCGAAGCGCGTCGCCACGATGTCGGGGTACACCTCCCACAGCACGCGTCCCAACAGCGACCCGCGGTCTCCCACCCCCGCCCCCGCGAACACGCGCTCCGCCGCGTCGTTCACGTGGCGGAAGCGCCACTCGCGGTCGTGCACCACGAACGGATCGGCGATCGCGCCGAGGATCCCCGCCACGTAGCGCTCCGTGTCCTCCGCCGCGTCGCGCGCCACGCGCAGCGCGTCGTTGGCCAGTTGCAGCTCCTCGGTCTGCTGCTCCAGCTCCTCCTGCTGCAACTCCATCTCCGCGGCCTGCGCCTGGAGCTGCTGCGTCTGCAGCTCCAGCTCCAGCGCCTGCTGCTCGAGCTGCTCGCGCGCCTCGGCCACGGCACGGTGCAGCCGCGCGTTGTCGATCGCCGTCGCCGCGCGCGAGGCGAGCGCCTGCGCCAGGCGCAGGTCGTGCTCGTCGTGCCGCCGCCCGGACTCGGCCATCACGAAGCTCATCGCGCCGAGCACGCGGGAGTCGATGGTGATCACGGGGACGATGAGCAGCGACCGCGCGCCCACGCTCTCGAGCACGCGCACGAGCGCGCGGCCGAACACCGGGCGCTCCTCCACCGCGCCGTCCCACGCGGGGGCGAGCATCGGGCGCGCGGTGCGGATGACGTCGGCGACCGCGCTCGGACTCGCGAGATCCACCGGGTACCGCTGCAGCTCGGCCACCAGCGTCTGGCTGTCGGAGGCGAGGTGCGCCGCCGCGATCCGCCGCGTCTCCCTCTCCTCCTCGCCCACGAGGTCGAAGACGCAGTAGTCGGCGAGCGCCGGCACCGCGAGGTGCGCCACCGCGTGCAGCGTGGTCTCCACGTCGAGCGAGGCGTGCAGCGCCTCGCCGGACTCGGCGAGGAGCTGGATGGCGCGCTCCGCGCGCGCTCTCTCGGTGATGTCGGTGCAGACCCCCACCATGCGGGCGGGGGTGCCCAGCGCATCGCACACGAGGGTGCCGCGCGCCTCGAGCGTGCGCACCGCGCCGTCGGGGCGGATGATCCGGTAGCGCAGCCGGTGCGGCTCGCCGGCGAGGGAGCGCGCCACGGCCTCCAGCACGCGAGGGAGGTCGTCGGGGTGGATGTCGCGCTTGTAGTCGTCGAAGGTGCCGCCGAAGGAGCCGGGCTCGATGCCGTGGATGCGCTCGAGGGTCTCCGACCAGTGCACGCGATCCTCGGCGATGCGCCACTCCCAGGCGCCCATCCCTCCGATCTCGAGCGCGAGCCGCAGCCGCTCCTCCGCGGCGCCGAGGGCGACGGCGGGTGGGTCGAACGATTGCGTCACGCCACTCGATGCGGGCGCGTCCTGGAGTCCGTCCGGGGGCGAGTCGGGCACCAGGTCCTCCTGCGGATGCGGCTATTCGCTGCCGGCCTGGACCGGAAGCTTTCGGTCGCCGGGAACGGCTCCCGGCATTCATGAAGGTAGGGGCGCGCGAGGCGCGAGGCGAGGGGCGCGGTGCGCGGGACGCGGTGCGCGGGACGCGGGGCGCGGGCCGTGGTGGGCTCCTGGGACTGGCGTGCCGCGGGGGTGTGGCTCTGGCGGCGTCGCGCTTACACGCTGCGAGCCTCCCCGGGC
>CAMLEQ010000476.1 GCA_946479015.1 uncultured Gemmatimonadota bacterium
CTCAAAATCCCCCATCAGGCGACTGATATGCGGGTTCGAGTCCCGCCCCGGGTATCCGCAGGCACGGCAGCCGCACTAGCCGCGCACGATCGACAGCAGCGCGCGCACCACCGCCGCCAGCGCCAGCGCCAGCCGCGCGCCGATCGCCGTCGGAGCGCCGAGCAGCAACGCTCCCACCAGCACCATCAGTCCGATCACCGCCGCGAGCGTCTCCCTCTGACGCACGCTCGCGCGTGCTCCTCCACGCGCCGTGTCCATGCCGCCTCCGTGCGCCTTCGGCCGGCGCCGCTGGGGTCGCGGGCACGATGCGTCGCCACGCAGTGGCCGTCCATCGGCGGCGCTCCCACGCGCCGCAGGGGGAACGCCCACGCGCGTGCGGCGGATACGTGGGCCACCGGCGTCAGGCTCCGGCGCACGGCGCCCAGGTGCTTCGCTGATGGTGGGAGCGAGCGCGCCGCGCCATCCATCCGACCGGTGCGTGGAGTGCCGCGGAGGGATGCCCCGCCGCTCGGCGCACCGCCCCCGCCGCCGGAGGTGAGCATGCGTCGTCATCTCGACCAGGTCGTACTGGCACTCGCGCTCGTCGCGCTCGTCGCGCTGGCCGCTCGCGCCGCGTCCGCACAGGTGCGCACGCCGGTGGACACCGGCACCCGCGTTCGGGTGCAAGCGCGCACCGAACACGGTTGGCGCATCTCCACCGGTACGCTCACGGCGTGGGAGCATGACACGATCGCCCTGCGGACCGCGCGGAACGAACAGCTCCGTGTCCCTCTCGCGCAGGTGATGCGACTGGACGTGAGCCGCGGGAAAGGGGTGGTGGGCTCGCACGTGCTCATCGGCGCCGGCGCCGGACTGGTGGTGGGCTCGGTGGTCGGCGGCGTCGTCGGAAGCAGGTCTTGCCGGGACTGCTGGTTCGAGGGGCTTCAGGTGATCGGCGGCGCGATCGTGGGTGGGCTCATCGGCACGGCCAGCGGCGCGCTCGTGGGCGTGGCGATCAAGGGAGAGCGCTGGCGCCGGGTGCCGCTGGAGCAGCGGACGCTCGGCCTGATGCCGCTGCGCCGCGGCGCGGCGATCGGTTTTTCCGCACGCTTCTGACGAGCAGCGGTGAGACGCGGCTGCCGGCCGGTGACCGGCAGCCGCATCGTGCTCACCTCGACATCGCCGGCGCCGGAGGGACTCCCGCGCCGCGCACCTCGCTCGCCGGGAGGAGCACGCTGTCACCGAGGCGCACCGGTCGGCCGGCCAGCTCGCCGATGTCGCCGCCGTGGTACGCCTCCTCTCCGTGCTCGCTCAGGTCCACCCCCGCGATCTCGTCCGCCGCCGGAACGCGGAGCGCCATCGCCGCGCGCACGGCGCTCAGCACCCCCGCCGTCATCCCGCCGGAGAAGAGCATGGCCACGACCACCGCCACGAGCTGCACCACGAGCTGGTGCGGGTTCCCGTACAGCAGTCCGTCGGCGCCGGCGGGGTTCACCATCTTCGTCGCGAACACGCCGGTGAGCAGGGCGCCCGTGACTCCCGCCACGCCGTGACAGGCGAACACATCGAGCGCGTCGTCGATGCGCGTGCGCGGTCGCAGCAGGATGGCGCCGTACGCCGCGGCGGCACCCAGCGCCCCCACGGCCACCGCCGCCACCGGCGTCACGTACCCCGCGGCCGGCGTGATCGCCACCAGTCCCGCCACCGCGCCGGTGGCGGCGCCCACCGCCGTCGACCTCCCGATGCGCCAGAGGTCGAGCAGCATCCACGTCACGAGCGCGGCCGCCGCGGCCACGTGCGTGGCGGCGAACGCGCTCACCGCCAGCGCGCCGGCGGAGAGCGCGGAGCCGGCGTTGAAGCCGAACCAGCCGAACCAGAGCAGCCCCGCCCCCACGACGGTGAAGGGAACGTTGTGCGGAACGATCGGCGCGCGCGACACGTCGCGCCGACGCCCGAGCATCACCGCCGCCACGAGCGCCGATGTGCCGGCGGAGATGTGCACCACGGTGCCACCGGCGAAATCGAGCGCTCCCATGGCTCGCAGCCACCCGCCGTCCCCCCACACCCAGTGCGCGAGCGGGTCGTACACCAGCGTGGTCCACAGCGCCGCGAACACGAGGTACGCGCGAAAGCGGAGCCGCTCCACCACCGCGCCGGACACGAGCGCCGCGGTGATCGCCGCGAACATCGCCTGGAAGAGCGCGAAGGCGAGGTGGGGGATGCTCGAGGCATAGGCGGCGTTCGGCGCCGTGCCCACGCCGGCGAGCCCGGCCCAGGCGAGCGCGCCCACCAGCGGCGAGCCCGGTGCGAAGGCGAGCGAGTAGCCGCACAGCACCCATTGCAGTCCCACCACGCCGAGCGCGGCGATGCTCATCATGAGCGTGTTGAGCGAGCTCTTCCCCCGCACGAGGCCGCCGTAGAAGAGGGCGAGCCCCGGCACCATCAGCATCACGAGCGCGGACGACACCAGCACCCAGGCGGTGTCGGCGCCGGAGATGGCGGACGATGGAGCGGTCATGGCGTCCCCCCGGCCGCCCCAGCGGCCTGGAATTCTTCGCGGGCGGCGCGCTGCACCGCGTCGGCGGTCACCGGGGTGAGCGCGGCGATGTCGCGCTCACCGGTGCGAATGCGGATCACCTGGTCGAGCGGCTGGATGAAGATCTTGCCGTCGCCCACCTCGCCGGTGCGCGCGGCGCCGAGGATCGCCGCGATCGTGGGCTCCACGAACGGCTCGCTGCACGCCATCTCGATCTTCACCTTCTCGTGGAACTCGAGACGCACCGTCTCGCTCCGGTAGCGCTGCTCCACTTCGTGCTCCCCGCCGTGCCCGCTCACTCGGCTGAGCGTCATGCCGGTGACGCCGGCGCGGAAGAGCGCGGCCTTCACCTCGGGGAGGCGTTCGGGTCTGACGATCGCGGTGATGAGCTTCATGGGCGCTCCCGGATGCGGTACTGGCTGCACGCACGATACGTCGCGTGTGCAATTTTTGCAAATCTCGTCCGCTTTCAGCCCCATCTCACCGGTAAATATCGCGCATTGAACATTGGCGAGTGCGTTTTTTGCACATTTCAGTTATCGCCGAACTCTGCCGCGATGGAGGGCCGCCCGGATGCGAACGGGGCGAGATGCGCTCCGGCATCTCGCCCCGACCCGCGACCATCGTCCCCCTCTACGAGGCGGTTC
>CAMLEQ010000477.1 GCA_946479015.1 uncultured Gemmatimonadota bacterium
CCATGTTCTCGCGCACCTCGTCGGGGATGTCGCGCAGGTCCTTCTCGTTCGACTTCGGCAGGATCACCTCGCGCAGCCCGGCGCGGTAGGCGGCCATCACCTTCTCCTTCACGCCGCCGATCTCCAGCACCTTCCCGCGCAGCGTCACCTCGCCGGTCATCGCCACGTCGCGGCGCACCGGGCGATCGCTGAGCGCGCTGGCGATGGCCAGCGTCATGGTGATCCCGGCGCTCGGCCCGTCCTTCGGGATCGCGCCCGCGGGGAGGTGGATGTGCAGGTCGAAGTCGCGGAACATGCGCTCCTCGATGTCGAGCTGCCGCGCGCGCGAGCGGACGTACGAGTACGCCGCGTCCACCGACTCGCGCATGACGTCCCCGAGCTGGCCGGTGACGATGAGCCGCCCCGTCCCCGCCATCTTCAGGGCCTCGATCACCATGATGTCGCCGCCGGTGGCGGTCCACGCGAGCCCGGTGACGGCGCCCACCTCGGGCTCCGTCTCCGCCTCCTCCTTGGGGTAGCGCGGCGCGCCGAGCATCTCCTCGACCATCGCGTTGTCCACCACCCACGCCCCTTCCTCTCCCTCCGCCTTCTTCAGCGCGCGCTTGCGCATGATCGCGGCGATGTTGCGGGAGAATCCGCGCAGCCCCGCCTCGCGCGAGTAGCCGCTGGAGATGAAGCCGAGCACCTCGTCGGTGAACTGGAGGTCCTTGTCGCCGATCCCGTGCTCCTCGAACAGCTTGGGGAGCAGGTAGCGCCACGCGATCTCCACCTTCTCCTCGATCGTGTAGCCGGCGATCCGGATGACCTCCATGCGGTCGCGCAGCGGCGCCGGGATGTCGTACAGGTTGTTCGCCGTGCAGATGAACAGGACGGAGGAGAGGTCGAACGGCAGGTTGATGTAGTGGTCCACGAACGAATGGTTCTGCGACGGGTCGAGCACCTCGAGCATCGCCGCCGTCGGGTCCCCCGACATGCCGCCGTGCGTCATCTTGTCGATCTCGTCGATCATGAGCACGGGATCCTTCACCGCCACACGCCGCAGCGCCTGGATGAGGAGCCCGGGCATGGCGCCCACGTACGTGCGCCGGTGCCCGCGGATCTCCGCCTCGTCGCGCACGCCGCCCACCGAGATGCGGTAGAACTCGCGCCCGATCGCCCCCGCGATCGCCTCGCCGAGCGAGGTCTTGCCCGTGCCCGGAGGGCCGACGAAGCAGAGGATCGGCCCGTGCGGATCGCCGCCGCGCAGCTTGCGCACGGCGAGGTACTCGAGGATGCGCTCCTTCGCCTCCTTGAGCCCGTAGTGCCGCTTGTCGAGCGCCTCCTCCACCTTGGTGAGCGCGATCTCCTCGCCGGAGCGCTTGTGCCAGGGGAGCGCGAGGAGCCAGTCGAGGTAGGTGCGGATCACCTGGTACTCGCTCGACGCGGGAGAGAGCATGCGCATGCGCTCCGTCTCGCGCCGGGCCTCGTGCGCCGCGCGCTCGGGGAGCTGCGCGTCGTCGATCTTCTTGAGCAGGTCGAGCGCTTCCTTCTCCCCCGGGTCCGCCTCGCCCAGCTCCGCCTGGATGGCGCGGAGCTGCTGCCGCAGGTAGAACTCGCGCTGGTGCTGCTCGATCTTGACCTCGGTCTGGCGCTTGATGTCCTCCATCACGCGCGCGCGCGCCACCTCGCGCTCGAGGCGCGTGAGCACGAAGCGGATGCGGTCCGCGATGTCGAGGCGCTGGAGCACCTCGTCCTTGTCCGCGATGCGGAAGTTCATGTTCGTGGCCGCGAGGTCGGCGAAGCGCCCCGGGTCGGACATGTTCATCTTGAGGATCGCGGGGACCTCGTCCGGAATGCGGTCCACCAGCTCGGCCAGCGTCTCGGCGGCGGACACGAGGCGGGCCATCAGCTCCTCCCCCTGCACCGGGTCGAGGGGGATCTCCCGCGCGGGCTTGACGCGCACCGATGGATACGGCTCGCGCTCGGCCACGCCGTCCACCACGATGCGGCGCAGCCCCTGCAGGGTGATCTGGATCGTGTCCCCGGGGAGGTTGATCCGCTCGTGCACGCGCGCGGCGACGCCCACGCGCCCGATGAACGCATCGGGGTTGATGGGCTCGTCGTGCTCGCCGTTCGCCACGACGAGACCGACGATGAGCCCGGGTTCGTCGTTCGCGCGGATGATCGAGAGGTTCTCGGGCGCCCCCATCTGGACCGCGATCGTGCCGAGTGGGTAGACGATCGTGGACCGAAGCGCCATGAGGGGGAGCGACGGGGGGAGCTCGGACTTGAGGATCTCTTCCTTGCGCTGGGCTCGAGCCATGGACTACCGGAAACGAGGTGAGATTCGAAACGAGCGTTGCGCCTGGCGGCGCGCGCGGGCGGAATCCATAGGTAGCACTCCGGGGCGCTCAGGGCCAGGTGTTTGGCGGATGTGGCCTAAGTACTCGCCCATCCGCCAGTTGCCCCGAATCATAATGGCGTCTAACTTGAATGGCTATGTTTGACGAGCTCAGTGAAAAGCTGGATGCCGTGTTCGCCAGGCTGCGCGGGCGCGGCGTCCTTTCCGAAGCGGACATCAAGGAGGGACTGCGGGAAGTGCGCCGCGTCCTCCTCGAAGCCGATGTGAATTTCCAGCTCACGCGCGAGTTTCTCGAGCGCGTGGAGAAGAAGGCCGTCGGCGTCTCGGCGCTGAAGGCCGTCTCGCCGGGGCAGCAACTCGTCAAGATCGTGCACGACGAGCTCGCCGCCATGCTCGGCGAGGAGCGCGAGGGGCTGCGCATGAGCACGGTGCCACCCACCGTCGTGCTCATGGTCGGGCTGCAGGGCTCGGGGAAGACCACCACCGCCGCCAAGCTGGCGCGGAAGCTCAAGGCGGACGGGCGTCCGGCGCGGCTCGTCGCCGCCGACGTCTACCGCCCCGCCGCCATCGACCAGCTCGAGACGCTGGCCCGGCAGGTGGAGGTGCCGGTCTACCTCGACCGCGACACGAAGGACGTCGTCAAGATCGCGAAGAAGGGGATCGACGACGCGAAGCGCGCGCGCGACCGCGTGGTGATCGTGGACACCGCCGGCCGCCTGCAGATCGACGACGACATGATGAACGAGCTGAAGCGCCTGAAGGAGGCGGTTCGGCCCGACGAGATCCTCTTCGTCGCCGACGGCATGACGGGGCAGGA
>CAMLEQ010000478.1 GCA_946479015.1 uncultured Gemmatimonadota bacterium
ACCCACGACCTTCGGCTCCGGAGGCCGACGCTCTATCCAGCTGAGCTACTCGCGCATCGGCGGCTGGTAAAACGCGCGAGAGGAGCGCATCGGCTCCTCTCGTGAACGCCGCCCCTGAATATGACACCGCGGCGGGCCGAATGGTAGGGCACGATCGCAACGGCGCGCCGCGCCGGCGCGTATGGGAACGGATGGCCGCGCGCACGGTATCAGTTATGGAGCGAGGCCGGCCCGATCCGGGCGCAGCGCGCCCGGGGGCAGGGGAGGATCCGCAATGAGAACACGGCGAGTGCGGGCAGGTGAACGGAGCGGCGGCCGCTCCGAGGAGGAAGAGGGGCGCCGCGGGCGCGGCGTGATCGTGGCGTCGGCGCTGGCGCTGCTGGCCGCGCTCGCGGCCGCCGCGCCGGCGAGCGCGCAGGGCTCGGGGCACGGCTTCCTGTTCAAGGAGCCGGTGGCGAGCTTCGCGGTGCGCGGCGGGTTCGCGCACGCGCGCGCCGGGAGCGACATCTTCTCCTTCACCACCGACCAGCTCACGCTCGACCGCAGCGATTTCAGCGGGTTCACGATCGGCGCGGACCTGGGGCTCCGCCTCTCTCCCCGCTTGGACGCCGTGCTCGGCGTGGGGTGGGCGGGCACGAGCACCCCGTCGGAGTTCCGCCGCCTCGTGGACCAGAACGATCTCCCGATCCAGCAGACGACCACCTTCCAGCGCCTCCCCGTGAGCGCGAGCCTGCGCATGTATCTCACGCCGCGCGGCCGCTCGATCGGACACTTCGCGTGGGTGCCGAGCCGGCTGGCCATCTATGCCGGGGGGGGCGGCGGGGCGATGTGGTACCGCTTCCGCCAGCGCGGGGACTTCGTCGACTTCCAGACGAACGACGTGTTCAACGACGAGTTCACGAGCTCGGGGTGGACTCCCGAGGCGCACGCGCTGGCGGGGATCGATCTCTCGCTCACGCCTCGCCTGGCGCTCACCGGCGAGGGGCGGTACACGTGGGCGAAGGCGACCATGGGCGATGACTACTCCGGGTTCGACAAGATCGATCTGTCGGGATTCGCGGTGACGGCCGGGCTGGCCATCAGGTTCTGAGGGGGAGCGTCATGGACATTCGAGCGAGAGTGCAGCGGACCATCGGCGCGACGAGCGCGCTCACCGCCGCGGCGATGCTGGCGGCGGCCGCGTCGTCGGTGATGGCGCAGGGCACACAGGGCGCGGGAGCGACGACGGCCGCGGCGGTGGACGCGCGCTGGCAGCCGTGGCTCGGCTGCTGGACGCCGGCGCCCGGCGGCGCATCGCTCTCCAGCGCGCCGCGCGGCGCGCTGGTGTGCGTGCTCCCGGCCGCCGGCGCGTCGGCGGTGGACATCGCCACCGTGGACAGCGGTCGCGTGCTCTCGCGCGAGCGCATCGACGCGAGCGGCGCGCGCGTGCCGAGCAGCGAGAGCGGGTGCACCGGGTGGCGGAGCGCGAGCTGGTCGACGGACGCGCGCCGCGTGTACGTGCGCTCCGAGTACAGCTGCGCCGGCGGCGTGCGGCGGACGGCCTCCGGGTTGTTCGCGATCGCGCCGGGGGGCGAGTGGCTCGACGTGAGCGGCATCGTCGCCGGGCAGAGCAACGGCGTGCGTGTGGTGCGCTATCGTCAGGCAGCGGTGCCGTCGGTGGTGGCGGAGGAGCTCTCTCCGGCGCTCGGCGAGCGATCCCTCGCGGTGACCACGGCGCGCAGCGCGGCGGCGGCGCCGGTGACGACGGCGGACGTGATCGACGCCTCGCGCTCGGTCGACGCGCCGGCGGTGGCGGCGTGGCTCGCGGCGCTGCACCAGGACTTCGACGTGGACGCGAAGCAGCTCGTGACGCTGGCCAATGCCCACGTCCCCGATCGCGTGATCGACGTGATGGTGGCGCTCTCGTACCCGAAGGTGTTCGCCATCGCGCCATCGAGCGGGGTCGCGGTACGGGAGCCGTCGGCGACGGGGGCGGGGTACGCCGAGGAAGGCACCGCGCGCACGGTGGTACTCGATCCGTACGGGTACGGGTACTCGCCGTACTACCTGGACTACTATCCGTGGCTCGGCTACGGCGCGTACGGTCTGGGGTACGGCTACGGCTACGGCCTGGGATACGGGTGGTATCCCGGAGGTCCGGTGGTGGTCATCCAGAAGCCCAGCGGGCCTCCCGCGCCGCACGGGCGCGTGGTGAACGGGCGCGGCTACTCGCGCGGCGAGGACGGGAACGGTGGCGCGAGCTCCTCGCCGCGCCGCACCTCGGACGGCGGCGCCGGGGCGCGAGCCGGGGGGAGCTCCGGAGGGGGGCGGACGAGCACCGGGCGCACGGCCAAGCCGCGCCCCTGAGCGGGAGCGGCCCGGATGCGAGACGGCCCCGGATTCGAGTGATCGAATCCGGGGCCATCTCGTTGCACCAAGTGGTGCATCCTGCGATCTCGCGACCGTGCGGGCGATCACGAGCTACGATCTTCGCCGCCCGATGAACAGCGGGTCGGCATGGTCGGGGCGAGTGGATTTGAACCACCGACCTCCTGGTCCCGAACCAGGCGCGCTAACCGGGCTGCGCCACGCCCCGCCGACGCCACGAATGCTGCTGTTGCTTGGCGTCATGGCGCGCCCGGAGAGACTCGAACTCCCAACCTTCTGATCCGTAGTCAGATGCTCTATCCAATTGAGCTACGGGCGCCCTGTGTTTTTCAACTAACGACGGCGGACGCGTCTCGTACTGCGGAGACACATCCGCCGTAAGCACACGCAACTTATCCGGGGCCGACCACGACGTCAAGGCCGATTGGCCGGTGCGCGGAACGAGTGAAGCGAGCCGCGCGTTGGATGTGCGAAGCCCCACGGATGACCGTGGGGCATGGGCGGTACAAGACTCGAACTTGTGACCTCCACGATGTCAACGTGGCGCTCTAACCAACTGAGCTAACCGCCCGTGCAAGCGGGAAACGGGACTCGAACCCGCGACCCCAACCTTGGCAAGGTTGTGCTCTACCAACTGAGCTATTCCCGCAGGGAAGCAGCCTTGGGCGCTGGGTCCGGTAAGGCTGTTCTGTTCGGCGCGCACCGATCGCTCGGCGGGCCGCCAGGTGGAGGCGAGGGGAATCGAACCCCTGACCTCTTGAATGCCATTCAAGCG
>CAMLEQ010000479.1 GCA_946479015.1 uncultured Gemmatimonadota bacterium
AGGTCCCGCGCCGCCACGGTCAGCACCACCCGCCGCCGCGCGGCGTCGTCGAGCGACGGATACGCCGTCAGCACTGCGCTCCGCGCAGGCGCTACCCACGTCGGAGGTGCGAGACCGGTCAGCGTGACGATCCCGTTCCCGCTCACCTCCGCCACCCGCACCGACCCATGATGCGTCGAGAGGGCGAGCAGCGCGTCGCGATAGGGGGAATACCGCGGCACCTGCAGCAGCGAGTAGCCACGGTCGAGCGTCGCCACCCGCGACACCTTGCGCAGCGCCGGATCGCGCGACACCGAGTCGCTCCACCCCGCCACCACCATCTCGCGCGTGCGCTGGTCCGGCTCGTAGGCGCTCGACGTGCCCAGCCCGATCAGCGACGCGTACATCGCCTTGATCCCGTACTCGCCGCTCAGCGCGAAGCGGCGCTCCCACTTGCGGATCATGCCGGGCCCGGTGAGCGGCACCTCCGTCCACAGCCCCTTCAGCGCGTGGGCGAAGGGGAACTCATACCAGCCCTTCTGCGAGATGAGGGCCGCATAGTCGCGCGCCACCTTCGCCGCGTAGCGCTCCTCGGCCACCCCACCCTCCGGCGCCGTCCACTCGGCCGCGCGGCCGAGAGTGTTCTCGTAGAACGACTTGATGCCGTACTCCACCGACGTGCTGAGGCCGATCACGCCGAGCATGACGTGCGTCCCGATCGGTACGTCGGAGTGCACCGCCGCGGCGTGCCAGCCGGCATCGTAGCTGCGCCAGAAGTCGCCCACGCTGCGCACGTACGGAAACGCGCTCGGCCGGCGCCCGCTGGCGAGCCAGCGCGCGTACGCCTCGCTCGTGTACACGAGGTCCCACTCGGCGTGGGTCAGGTACTCGGCGCTCTCGTTGCGGTAATAGTGAGGCCGCGCGTCGAGCTGCTGCCGCGCCTCTGCCTGCAGCACTGCGGGCATGCGGGCCGCGTCGATCGCGGGCGCGTTGCCCTGCGCGTCGGGCGCGTACATGTCCCACAGCACGTTGGTGAACTTGTTCGTCGGGTCCACGCGCCGCTTCACGGAGAAGAGCTCGGCGGCGCGCGGGTAGCCGCGCGCGAACTGGGCACGCGTCGCATGCGGCTGGTACGGCAGGTACCAGCGTCCCCCGCTCGCGAGCACGGTGTCGAGCATCTCGCGCGTCCAGCGCGCCACCTCACGCTGCGACGCCGGATCGGTGCGCTGGCGGTAGTACACCACGTAGGCGAACGATTCCGTCGGCGCCCACGACAGGAACGAGCCCGTGTCGGGGAGCGCGTGGCGGATGGAGACGTTCACGACGTTCGCGTCGTGCTTGCGAAAGACCGTCGCCATGCGCGGCACGAACACGGCGAGGCTGTCCACGGGCAGGAAGTACTCCTGGAGGACGTAGGTGTCCCGCGCCCGCGAGCGGGGCTCGAGCTCGGAGACGTCGTAGCTCGCCTCCCAGTTGCGCCAGCTCACGTGATCGCCGTGGAAGATCACCGGGTCGATCAGGTAGTGCCGCACCCCCTTCCCGAAGTCCGAGCTCGCCATCAGCGCGTAGACGTCCTGGCGGAAGGCGGAGTTCTGGTCGGGGGACTGCAGCCGATCGGTCTCGGTGAGCGGATCGCGCGTCACCGCGTACGACGTGGCGCGCAGCGACTCGTACGCCGGCGGGTACATGTCGGCGTTGTGGAAGATGACCGTGCTGTCGTCGCGCGCGTTGGCGCGGAACCAGCCGAGGTAGTCCGACACCGGCATCACCGTGGACGATCGCTTCACGCGCACGTTCTCGGCGAGGTCGAGCTCCACGTCCGCCACCACGCCGATGGCGCCGTAGCCGCCCGCCGCCGCCCAGAAGAGGTCGGGATTCTCGGTGCGGCTGGCGTGGACGATGGAGCCGTCGGCCAGGACCAGGGTGAAGCCGCGTACCGAGCGCACGAGCGGCCCCTGCCCCATGTAGCGCCCGTGCGCGTTCACGCCGAGCGCGCCGCCGACGGTGAAGTTGTCGTACGTCTGCATGATCTTCACGGACAGCCCGTGCGGATCGATGGTGCGCTGGAGCTCGCGCCAGCTGGTGCCGGAGCGGACGACCACCGTGCGCTGCGCGGTGTCGAGCGAAACGACGCCGTGGTAGGCGCGCATGTCGATCTGGAGGCCGCCAGGGATGGCGGTCTGGCCGCCCATGCTGTACCGTCCGCCGCCGATGCTGATCGGGCCATTCGTCGCGCGCACCGCGGCGGCGATGTCCTCCACGCGCGTCGGCTCGAGCACGCGGCCGACCGTGACCGGGTAGAGCCCGGTGATCTCGCGCACGACGACGGCGGAATCGTGCGCCACGGGAACCTTCACCTCCGGCAGCAGGAGCACGCCGAGCGTGCTGACGCTGACGCCGAAGGCGAAGAGGGCGAGGACGACGATCGCCGCCCAGGTCCCGAGGCGCCGGATGCGGCGCGCGATGCGCCGCAGGCGCGTCGGCTCAGTGGCTCCCTCCGGCTTCACCGGCGGCGCCGAGGTCTCGGCGGTGTACTTCGCGGCGCGCCGTTCCGTGCTGCGCGCGTCGGGGCTCACGCCGCGGCGCTCGCTGGCGTGGCGCGCACGCCGACCGCGTCACGGCGCGTGCGGTAGGCGAGCCAGAGCATCGTCGCGCTGAGCAGGACGTGCGGGAGGTTGAGCAGGATGTTGGAGACCGGCGCGCGATGCTGGATGAAGCCGGTCACCAGGTAGATCGCTGCATCCGTGGCGTAGTACCAGCCGAAGGCGGTGAGCGCGACGCGCGACCAGGATGCAGAGGCGAGCCCCGCGGCGAGGAAGACGACGGCGGTGAGGCCGTGGGTGACGTCGTCGGCGGGGCCGATCATGTAGAGGCCCATCATCATGTGCTCGCCGTTCGCGCTCATGGCCACGTGGTCCATGCCGCCGTTGAGGGCGGGGATGAAGCCGAGGGTGACGACGAGGGCGAAGAGGATGGCGAAGCCGATCGCGGCGCCACGGAGCGTGCCGGGCGAGAACGCCGAGTCGGTGGCCGATGCGAGGGGGCGCATGTGGGTTGTCCGGTGGGAGTCAGGGGGAGTCGCTGACGATCGCCAGAGGACGACCGGCGCGCCGGTCAGGGCACCGGAGCTATCCCTCGCCGCGCGTCAGCGTGAACA
>CAMLEQ010000480.1 GCA_946479015.1 uncultured Gemmatimonadota bacterium
CCGCAGCACTACCAGGTGCAGCGCGTGCCGGCGGGGTTCGGGCTGATGTACGTGGCCGGCGTGCTGTCCGGGCTGCTCGGCATCGGCTCGGGCGTGGTGAAGGTACTGGCAATGGATCGTGCCATGCACCTGCCGTTCAAGGTGTCCACGACGACGAGCAATTTCATGATCGGCGTCACGGCGGCGGCGAGCGCCGGCGTCTACCTGCACCGCGGCTACATCGATCCCGGACTCGCGCTCCCCGTGATGCTCGGCGTGCTCACGGGCGCGCTCACGGGCGCGCGCGTGCTGCCGGGGCTCAAGACGCACAAGCTGCGCCTGGTGTTCAGCGTGGTGGTGGCGGTGATGGCGATCGAGATGCTGTACAACGGGATCATGGGGAAGATCTGAGATGCGGCAGACGACGACGCCCGCGCGGGAGCAAGCCACGACGTCCCACTCCGCCTCGGGTCATGCCCCCGCCGAGGAGCACGTGGAGCAGCTCATCGGCAACCTGCTGCGCATCGGCGTGCTGATCGCCGCCGCGGTGGCGCTCGTGGGCGGGGTGATGTACCTGGCGCACAGCGCGTTCACGCGCCCGAGCTACCACGTGTTCCGCGGCGAGCCGCCGATGCTGCGCAGCATCGGCGGCATCCTGTCGGGCGTGGCCGCGTTGGAGCCGACGGCGATCATCCAGCTCGGCATCGTGCTCCTGATCGCGACGCCGATCGCGCGTGTGCTGCTCACGCTCATCGCGTTCGCCGTGCGCCGCGACCGCATGTACGTGCTGATCAGCGCGCTCGTGCTGGGGCTGCTCGCCTACAGTCTGCTGGCGGGGTGAGCGCCGCCGGCGCTCACCGCCCGAACGCGATCGTCACGCCGCCGTACACCGTCCGTCCGGTGCCGGGCTCGTAGTACTTCCCCGCCTGCGGGGCGGCGTTCACGGCCACCGACCCCACGTAGTGCCGGTCGAACAGGTTCTGGATGCCGAAGTACGGCGCGAGCCAGGGACGCCCGAACACGGCGGTGGCGCCGGTCCGCAGGTTCACCACACCGTAGCCATTGGCCGCCGCGTCGTTGCCGTCGTTCACGAACACGCGGCTCTGCGCGATCCCCTCCAGGGTGGCGAAGATGTTCGCGCGCCGCCACGTCGCCGCCGCCTGCAGGCGATGCTCCGGAATGCCGGGGATCCTGTTGCCCGCGAACTGCGTGGTGTCCACGACGAAGTCGCGGAAGCGGAAGCGCGAGTAGCTGTACGTGGCCCCCAGCTCCACGGGCCCCAGGAGCGTGCCCGCTCCCACCTCGATCCCCTGACGACGCGTCCGGCCGGCGTTGCGGAAGTACGTGCGCCCCTCGCCGCCGGGGATCTCGAAGGGAATGAGCTCGTTCCGCACCTCGGTGTCGAACAGCGCGAGGTCGTACTGCACCCGTGTGGCGATGAGTCCCTTGAGCCCCACCTCGTACGTGGTCGACGTCTGCGGATCCAGATCGGGGTTGATCCCGGCCGAGCCGTCGGGCTTGTTGCCGAGCTCCGTGGCGGTAGGGGTCTCGAAGGCGGTGGACACGTCCGCGTACAGCGAGTGGAGCGGCGTGAGGCGGGCGAGCGCGCCGACGATGGGACTCACCTGGTGCATGGTGCGCGAGCCGGAGTCGTCGTGGCCGTCGGCGAAGAAGTGATCGCGCACCTCGAACTTCACCACGTCGGCGCGGACACCCAGGTCCAGCCGGTACCGGTCGCCGAACGCCAGCTCGTCGCGGATGTACGGCCCCACGCTCGACACGATCTCGTTCTGGTGCAGCGTGAGCGCCCCCTGCTCCTCCCCGGGCGTGGTGCACAGGTCGGGATCCGGGGTGCCGTTGCAGTTGGCGAAGTTCTTCCGGTCGTCGTCCTGCCGCTGGGCATCCACGCCGGCGGTGAACCGCTGCGCGACGCCGAACAGCCGCGCGGGGAGGATCGCCCGCACGCCGGCGCCCCACGACACGCGACCGAGGTCCACGATGGCGAAGGTGAGCGGGTTGTAGAGGTCGCGCGAGCCGCCGTACACGATGGCGCTGAGCTGCCGGTCCCCGAAGGCGTGCGAGGCCTGCACCCCCACCTGGTACTGCTGCACCGTCTTCCGCGCGCGCTTCGTCACCGAGAAGGGGTCGGCCATCGTCGGCGCGCTGTCGAGCTGCGCGCGCGTGAGCGCGCCGGGATTCTCCGCGAGCGGCATGTCGAAGCCGAGGAGCTGCAGCGACAGGTCGGTGCCGTCGGCGCGCCAGTCCACCTTGCCGTACCCGCTCGTGACGTGCTGGCGGGAATACGCGCGGTAGCCGTCCTGCGCCGTGTAGTTGATGTCCCCCTGGTAGCTGAAGGGGCGATCGGTGCCGCCGAAGGTCGCGGTCCACCGCTGGAAGCCGAAGTCCCCGCCCCATCCACGCGCTTCCACCGCGAACGGATCGAGCGGCGGCGGCGCGGACTGCAGATCGATCACCCCGCCCGAGGCGTTGCCGTACAGCGCGGCGGCGCTCCCGCGAAACGCCTCCACCTGCCCCACGGACTCGAGGTCGATGTAGTCCACCGGCGTCTGTCCGTCGGGGAGCGTGAGCGGCATGCCGTCGCGCAGCACGCGCACGCTGCGCACGCCGAACTGGGAGCGAGCGCCGAAGCCGCGAATGTTGAGCCGGGGGTCCTGCGTGGGGTTGTTGCGGTTGGAGACGTTGACGCCGGGGATCAGGAACAGCGTCTCGTCGAGCAGCACGTGCCGCTGCCCGGGGCGCATGCTGTCGGGCCGCGTGGACGTGACGGCGAACGGCACCTCGAGTGGCGAGCGTGCGGTGTCTCGGGTGATGGTGACGACGGGCGCGAGTCGTTGCACCGTGTCGCGCTTCGCGGGCGGAGTGGTGTCCTGCTGCGCGCCGAGAGGGAGGGCGAACACCGGAAGGAGGATGGAGATGCTCGCGAACGCTCTCCAGCCGCCCACCTCGTGACGTCGGTGAGTGATCGGCATCTGTCCCTGGGAAAGGTGACGCCGGCGCGGACAGCCGCCGGACGGCTTGGCCTCACGCCATCAATGTGATGGGTGGGCAGTGTCGGAGCAATTGGTGTTGGAGTTCCAGGACCTGGTGGGTAGACCACCATGGAACGCGTGTGGCGTGTGGGGAACTGACGG
>CAMLEQ010000481.1 GCA_946479015.1 uncultured Gemmatimonadota bacterium
TATCACCGCGGGGGGCACGATCGGCACCACGCCCCCGGGAACGGTAAAGCCGCGCCCGCGCTCCTCCATCCACCGAATCACGCCGGGGGCGGCGGCCAGGCCGTACGCCGAGCCGCCGGTGAGCAGGATGGCGTCCACACGATCGACGATGTGACGCGGGTCGAGCGCGTCGAGCTCGCGCGTGCCGGTGGCGCGCCCGAGCAGGGCGGAGGCGGCGCGGAAGGGACCGTCCATCCCGCGCACCACGGTGAGCCCCGTGGCGCCGGCGTCGTCGGAGGCGTGCCCGATGGCGAGTCCGAAGGGAGAGAAGTCAGCGGCCACGAGCGCGGCGCGGCAGGGGGAGCGCGATCGCGTGGAACGCGGTCGCCAGGTCGCGGTCGCTGACCTTCGCGAGCCGCCGCAGCACGTCGTCGCGCCGCGCGCCGTGCAGGAGCGCGCCCGAGGCGACGCCGCGCGGGAGCGAGCGGTCCACGGGCACGAAGAGCACGCGGGCCTTCCATTCGCCGCTCGCGCGGTCGAACCACGATTCGCCGATCACGCAGAAGGTGCGCTCGCCCGCCGTGAAGCGGCGCCGGAGCACCACGCCGTCGCTCACCGCGCCTCCCCCGTGTCCGCCCCCGCGCCCGCCTCCCGCCGACGCTCCTCGCACGCCTTGCACATGGTCACGCCGCGGAAGGTGCAGAGCAGGCACACGAAGGTGCCGCACTCCACGCACGGATAGCCCTCCGAGGCGCGCTCCTCGTTGCCGCAGGCGCGGCAGCGCATGCCATCGTGCTCGTGGATGTCCGTCATGGGTGTGGGGGCTGGAAGACCGAGGGGAGCGGCGCGCGCCGTGACGGCCATGCGCCGCGCGAATCACTCCGACAACGTACCACGCGCGAGATCGTCCGGGGTCACGTCGACCTCCCCCTCCGCGAGGTGGTAGCTCTTGATCTTGTTGATCAGCGTCGCGCGCGAGATGCCGAGCTCGCGCGCGGCGCGCGTCCGGTTCCCCTGGTGCGCGCGCAGCGTCTGCTCGATGTGCGAGCGCTCGAGCTCGGCGAGGGTCCGCGGCACGTGGCGCGGCGGGGGCGCGGCGGTCGGGCGGCGCATCTCGACCGGCAGGTGCTCCACCCCCAGTCGCCTCGCGCCGCGCGAGACGATCATCGCCCGCTCCAGCACGTTGCGCAGCTCGCGCACGTTCCCGGGCCACGGGTGCCGGAGGAGCTGCTCCAGCGCCTCCTCGGTGAGCGCGGCCGGCGCCGACGGGAGCTGCCCGTGCAGCTCGCGCAGCAGGCGCACCACCAGCTCGGCGAGGTCCTCGCGCGCGCGCGCGCGGAGCGGCGGCAGGTGCACGGGCATCACGCTCAGGCGGTAGTAGAGATCCTCGCGCAACGTCCCCTCGTTCACCTCGTCCACCAGGTCGCGGCTCGTCGCCGCCACCACGCGCACGTTCGCGCGGATGTCCTCCACCCCGCCGGCGCGCCGGAAGGTGCCCGTCTCGAGGAGGCGGAGCAGCTTGGCCTGGAGGTGCGGGTCCAGCGCCGCCACCTCGTCGAGGAAGAGCGTCCCGCCCTCCGCCATCTCCACCAGCCCGACGCGCCGCGCGCGCGGCGCGCCGCCGCGGGCCCACTCGCCGCCGAACAGCTCCACATCCAGCGCCTCGGCCGGCGTCCCCGCGCACGACACGTCCACGAACGGCGCCGCCGCTCGCGGGCTCAGCGCGTGGATCACCTCCGCCAGCCGCCCCTTCCCGGTTCCCCCCTCGCCGAGCAGCAGCACCGTGGTGCGGTCGGAGGCGGCGAGCAGCTCCACCTGGTGCGCCAGCTCGCGCATCGCCGGCGAGCCGCCGAGCAGCTCCTCCACGCGCGTGGCGCCGCGGCGCTCGCGCGCGTAGCGGGCGAGCTGCCGCAGCCGCGCCTTCTCCAGCGCGCGCTGCGCGGCGGCGCGCAGGTGCGCCGGGTCGAGCGGCTTGGCGAGGAAGTTCTCCGCCCCCGATTGCATCGCCTGCACCGCGAGCGGGATGTCGCCGTGCCCCGTGATCATGATCACCACCGGCTCCTCCTCGCGCAGTCGCTCGAGGACGTCGAAGCCGGTGGTATCCGGCAGGTTCAGGTCGAGGAACACCAGATCGGGACGGACGCGCAGGAACGCCTCCACTCCCGCCTCGCCGCTCGCGGCGCGCACCACCTGGTGTCCATCCCGCTCGAACAGCGCGCCGAGCGAGGCGGAGACCGATGGGTCGTCATCCACGATCAGGATCGTCGCCATCAGCCCTGCGCCACGGAGCAGAGCAGGTGCGCCACCGTCGCGAGGAGGAACGGCTTGCTCACGTACGGACGCTGCGCGGCGAGCAGGAAGTCGCGCGCGCTGTCGCTGTCCACGTCGCCGGTGGCGAACACCACGCGGTCCGCATGGCGGGGATCGCTGTCGCGGAGCGTGGCGTACACGTCGTCGCCCGAGATGTCCGGCATCCGCAGGTCGAGCAGGATGCCGTCGTAGCGCTTCGCGTGCAGGAGGAGGAGCGCCTCCCCGCCCGTTCCCACCGTGTCCACCGTGTGCCCCTCCTTCTCGAGATAGCGCGCCAGCGCCTGACGAATGGCCGGCTCGTCATCCACGATGAGAAAGGCGCGCGGCGAGGCGCGCGGCGGCGCGGGCGGCGGCTCCGTGCCGCCCGAGGGGCTCGGCGGCATGGTGACCGGCAAGTCCACGGCGAACGTGGCCCCTTCGCCCGGCACCGAGTGGACGGTGATGTGCCCACCGTGCTGCCGCACGATCCCGTCGGAGATCGAGAGGCCGAGCCCCGTCCCCTCCCCCACGTCCTTCGTGGTGAAGAACGGATTGAAGATCTGGTCGATCTTGTCCGGCGGGATCCCCGGTCCGGTGTCCGCCACGCTCGCCACCAGCCGCTCCCCCACCCGGCGCGTGCGCAGCGTGATGCGCTTGACCCCCGGCGCGCCCTTCAGCGCGTGCTCGGCGTTCGTGAGCAGGTTGAGGATCACCTGCTGGAGCTGGAACGGATCCGCCCACACCATCGGCAGCGCCGGATCGAGATCCGTGACCACCTCCACCTGCTGCGTGCTGAGCACGTACCGGCGCAGCTCCAGCGTGTCGAGCATCACGCGATTCAGCTCCGTGCTCGTGCGCTCCG
>CAMLEQ010000482.1 GCA_946479015.1 uncultured Gemmatimonadota bacterium
TTCTCCGCCGAGGAGATGAGATCGTTGATGTTCGACTTGATGAGCGACGAGAGTCGGTCGAAGATGCCCATGGGTCAGTGGACCTCGCGGTACGGCGCGAGCTCGCGGAGGTGCGACGCGAGCGCGAGCGTCATCGATTCGTAGGCGGCGAGGAACTCCTCGTAGTCGAGGTGTGACAGCTCCATCGCCTCCGTGAGGACGACCGCATCGCCCTCGATGCCGTAGGAGCCGTGAACGAGCTCGCTCGCATTGAGCTGCAGCAGGCGGCGCGCCAGCGTCCCCATGGCGCGTTCATCGCTCGGCAGGTCCATCACCTTGAGGCGCAGCAGGACCACGGGAGGCGAGTAGTGCACGACGACATCGGCGTCGAGCTCGCCGCCGGGACGGACGATCCACATGCCCGGCTGGATCTCGGAGTAGCTGGCGCCATCCATCGACAACCGGTCGAGGAATCCCTCGACATCCTCTCTCGTGACCATGGCCACCTGCGCGGGAAGCGGAAACGGCTCGGGAAGCGGGAACCGGGAATCGGGGGCGAACCTCGCGGCCGCGCCGCGATCCCCACCCTTCTCCTACGGCGAACGGGAGCGCGGCGTTTCACCGCGACACGGCGACGGTCCTGAACATAGCAATCGCGCCCCGGCGCCGACAGGCGAGGGGGCGCGGGCGGCGCTGGTCAGTGCGGCGCGCGCCGGATCTGGATCAGCCGCTCGCGCGCGAGCCGGCGCCCGGTGGGGGTGGCGGCGAGTCCGCCGCCGGCGGTCTCGCGATACTTCACGTCCATCTCCCGCCCGAGCTGCCCCATGACATCGATCACCTCGTCCACCGGAATGATGAAGGTGATGCCGGCGAGCGCCATCTCGATGCCGGCGAGGGCGATCGCCGAGCCGGTGGCGTTCCGGAACACGCAGGGGAGCTCCACGAGCCCGCCCAGCGGATCGCACACCAGCCCGAGCGTGCCCTGCATGGTGAGGGCGACGGCGTGCCCCGCCTGCGATGGGGAGCCCCCGAGCAGCTCCACCCCCGCACCGGCGGCCATCCCCGCCGCCGCGCCGGTCTCCGCCTGGCACCCTCCCTCCGCGCCGGAGAGCGACGCGCGCTCCGCGACCACCGCGCCGATGAGCCCCGCGGTCGCGAGCGCCTCCACCACCCGGTCATCCGACTTGCCGCGCGCTGCCGCGAGCCCGGTGAGCACCGCCGGGAGCACGCCGGCACCGCCGGCGGTGGGCGCGGCGACGATGACCCCCATGGCCGCGTTCACCTCCTGCACCGCGAGCGCGCGCGTGAGCACGTCGCGGAAGAGGGTGCCGGCGAGCGGGCCGGGAGGGCCGTGGCGCAACCTGGCGGCATCTCCCCCCACGAGCCCCGATGTGGAGCGCATCTCCCCGGTCATCCCCTGCTCGACCGCGCCGCGCATCACCTCCAGCGCCCGGCACAGCACATCGCGGATCTCGTCCACGGAGCGCCCCTGGTCCTTCGCCTCCGTCTCCAGGGCGAGGCGGCCGAGCGTGATCCCGCGCGCCTCCGCGTGCCGGATCGCCTCTTCGAGTGCCTTGTACATGCGCGCTCCTCGTCAGGCAGCGACCTTGGGGAGGGCGCGCACCCAGTGCACCCAGGTGAGCGCGCCGATCGCCGCGATGGCGCGCTCGCTCGGCTCCTCGTCGGTCTCGATCACCATGAACGCATCACCGCCGCGCTCCTTCCGCGTCACGCGCATGGTGGCGAGGTTCACCTTCTCCTCGGCGAGGATCCCCGCGATGCGCGCGATCGACCCCGGGCGATCGTCGGCCACGAGCACGGTGGCCGGCAGATTTCCCGTCACCTCCACGGGATAGCCGTCCACCTCGGTGAGGCGGATGCGCCCTGCCCCGATGGAGGAACCGATCACCACCGCGCGCTCGCTCCCGCGCTCCACGGTGAGGCGCACGGTGTTCGGGTGCGCGTCCTCGGCGATGGTGGTCTTCTCGAACCGGTAGTCGAGCCCCTCGCGCTCCATGATGTCGAGCGCCTCGCGCAGTCGCGGATCGTCGGGACGGAAGCCGAGCAGTCCGCCCACGATCGCCTTGTCGGTGCCGTGTCCTTCTCCGGTGCGCGCGAAGGAGCCGTGCAATTCGATGAGCGCACGCTGGGGGGTGCCGCCCACGAGCGCGCGCGTGAGCAGCCCGATGCGGCACGCCCCCGCCGTGTGCGACGACGAGGGGCCCACCATGATCGGGCCGATGATGTCGAGGATGGAGACCATGGCGTCAAAGATATCGAGAGGCGGGACCCCACAGGGAGCGGTGGGGTCGCGCGCCGGTCAGCGGCGCCGCCCCGACCGGCCCACGAGCGGCTTCAGGAAGGCGCCGGTGTGCGATCCGGCCACCTTCGCCACGTCCTCCGGCGTCCCCGCCGCGACGATGCTCCCGCCGCGCGCGCCCCCCTCCGGCCCCAGATCCACGATCCAGTCGGCCGTCTTGATCACGTCCAGGTTGTGCTCGATCACGAGCACCGTGTTCCCCTTGTCCACCAGGCGATGCAGCACCGTCAGCAGGAGACGCACGTCCTCGAAGTGCAGACCGGTGGTCGGCTCATCGAGGATGTAGAACGTGCGCCCGGTGTCCCGCTTCGACAGCTCGGTGGCCAGCTTCACGCGCTGCGCCTCGCCGCCGGAGAGCGTGGTGGCGCTCTGCCCCAGGTGGATGTAGCCGAGGCCCACGTCCACCAGTGTCTCCAGCTTCTGCCGCACGCGCGGCTGGTTCTCGAAGAACGCGCACGCGTCCTCGACGGTCATGTCGAGCACGTCGGCGATGTTGGCGCCGCGGAAGCGGACCTCGAGCGTCTCGCGGTTGTACCGCTTCCCCTTGCACACCTCGCACGGCACGTAGACGTCGGGGAGGAAGTGCATCTCGATCTTCACCAGCCCGTCGCCCTGGCACGCCTCGCACCGCCCGCCCTTCACGTTGAAGGAGAAGCGCCCCGGCCCGTAGCCGCGGATCTTCGCGTCGGGCAGCTCGGCGAACAGCTCGCGGATGGGAGTGAAGAGCCCCGTGTACGTGGCGGGGTTGGAGCGCGGCGTACGCCCGATGGGGCTCTGGTCGATGTCGATGACCTTGTCGATGTGCTCGAGCCCCGTGATGCGGT
>CAMLEQ010000483.1 GCA_946479015.1 uncultured Gemmatimonadota bacterium
TCTCGCGCGCTCACCGCGGCGCCTCCGCTCCCGCGTCGCCGGCGCGTCCCTCCGCCATGCGCTCGGCGGCCAGCGCCACCGCCTCGACGATCTGGTGGTAGCCCGTGCAGCGGCACAGGCACCCGCTCAGCGCCTCGCGAATCTCGTCGCGCGTGGGATGCGGTCGCTCGGCGAGCAGTGCCTTCGCCGCGAGCAGGAACGCGGGCGTGCAGTATCCGCACTGCGCCGCGCCGACGTCGGCGAACGCACGCTGCAACGGGTGCAGCGCGCCGCCGGCCGCCAGCCCTTCCACCGTCTGGATGGGGCGCTCGGCGTACGACAGCGCGAGCGCGAGACAGGAGAGGAGCGGCGTGCCGTCCACGAGCACCAGACAGGTGCCGCACTCTCCGAGCTCGCAGCCGTGCTTCGTGCCGGTGAGTCCGAGCTCCTCGCGGAGGACCTCGAGCAGCGTGTGGTGCGGCGCGAACGCGATCTCGTGCCGCTCGCCGTTCACGACGAAGGCCGCCTGCACCTTGTGCCGGGGCGGCGGCTCGATCCCGACGGGTTGTGTCACGCGACCTCGCGGCGAAAGGGCGTGCCGCCCGCGGCGTGCCGGGCGGCACACTCGGACAATGCGTGCCAGCGCGCGAGTGACGCAAGGAGGGCGCCGCGCGGGAGACCGCTCGACCGCGGCGATGCCCGGCACGGTTGCGCGCATCGCGCGGGAGGCGGGCGCGCGCGGCACGTCAGTTGCCAGACTCGTCACGGGCCGAACCGGCGGAGGGCGCCGGGGGCCGCAATCAGCAGCACTGGAGGTCACGATGGACGATCGGAATCGCGATAGAGACATGGAGCAGCGCGGGGCGGAGAACGAGCTGGAAGGGCGAGCGAAGGAGCTCGAGGGGAAGGTGCGCGGCGACGTGGGCGATGCCACCGACAACGCCAGTGAGCATCTGAAGGGGCGGGCCAAGGAGATGGAGGGGAAGATCCAGAAGAAGTTCGGCCAGTCCCAGCAGGATCTCAGCGACGATCGCTGATCTCGCGTGACGGACGCGCGACGAGCGCGAGCGGGACGGAACGCATCCCGCTCCACTCGCTCGCGCGTCCCTCGCGGTCGCGCACGAGCAACTGTCCCGAGAGGCCGCCGTCGAGCATCACCGCGCGCCGGCAGCCGAGCGCTCCCATGAGGGCCGCCATCTCCGGCGCGGTGGGGCCGAAGGGGAGGGAGGAGAGGGTGCCGTTCAGCGCATCGAAGCGCGTGAGCGCGAGCAGCACCCGCCCGTCGCGCAGCACGCCGAGCGCGAGCCGAGAGTCGCGGTGCGCGACGTCGATCCCCCGTCCATCCGCGCGGAGCGGCGCGGGAATCTCGCCGTCCCCGGTGAGGAGCGTGGGATAGGACTGGAACGCGTGCGCGATCCCGCCGGCCGCGCGCGCCGCATCGAGGGACGCGGCGTCCACCAGGCGGAGCGCTCCGGCGGAGTCGATCACCACTCCCATGGAGAGCGGCCCGGTGCCCGGCGGCTGCAGCTCGACGCCGTCCATCACGAGCCACCCCCACGGCGTGCCGCCGGTGAACTGCCCGGCGTTGACGGCGAGCGCCGCGTCGTCAGGGGCCGAGTCCACCGTCCACGCGCCGAGCAGCCCTTCATCGCGGACCGCGCGCGCCAGGGCGAGACGCAGGCGACGGGCATCGAAGCGCACGAGGATCACGCGCAGACGCCACGCCTCGCCGGTGCCGCGGAGGGCCAGCTCCCCCTGCTCGATCCCCGCGCTCACCTCGTGCCACGCGACGGCGCGCGCGAGCGTGGGGCTGGCGGAATCCCAGCGCGCGGGCGCGCGCTCCGACGACCACCACTCGTGCCACGCTCCGCCGTCGCGCACGGCGAGGGCGGAGCGTGGGAGCGACTGCGCGAGCGATCGCGGCGCGACGGCGGCCGACGCCACCAGCACGCCGGCGATCCCCCGCCACATGCGCGCGACGCATCGCACCACGTCGCGCCTCGCGGGCGATCGCATCACATGGTCGCGGCGATCGCGCTGGACAGCTCGCCGCAGCGCGGGCGCAGCGCCTCGGCCTCGCGCTGGCTGTACACGTAGTAGATGTCGCGCCCGCTCCCCGCCACCCGGGCCCCTCCGTCGACCTGCTCCGCCGTCCGCTTGCAGAAAGGCACCACGCGCTCCTTGAGGAGCGAGTACTGTTCGGGGGTGAACTTCCCCGCCTGGAGCGTGGTCGCGTTGGCGGCTCTGGTCACCGAGTCGCGGTACACCCCCGAGCTGGGATCCATGCCGCATTTGCGATCGCGGAGCGCGTTCATCTCCGCGGCCGCCTTCTGGGACGCGTCCGTGTCCTGTCGGTCGTTCGCCGCGCTGAACTTGTCCAGGAGCGCCTTCATCTCCGGCGAGGTGATGACCTGCTGCTCGCACGCCTGCCACTTCTGCCGCGCGGCGGGGGAGAGCGCGGCGGCAGCGGACGCGCGGCTGGTGCGCTCGGCGTGGAGCGACGCGGCGAGGCGGTCGAGCACCTCCGGCGTCATCTCCAGGATCCGGTCGTCGAAGCGGGGACCGGTGCGTCGCGGCGCGCCGGTGGTGGCATCACCGGCGCTGGCGCCACCGCGCGCCGTCGAGTCCCCTCCGCCCACGCCGGCGGCTGCCTCCACCTTCTTCTTGAGCTTGTTCTTCAGCCCACCGAACTGTGCCTGCGCGCCGGGCGCGCAGATGCCCATCGCGATGGCGAGGGCGAGGAATCTGGTGCTACGGCGCATCGAACATCCCTCCGGGGAGAAAGTGCGTGCGGGGTGTATGGGGTGAGACGTCGGGAGGGGTGAAATCTGCTCACCCCCGGGTCGGGGGCTCGGGGTCCGGGGCCGGGGGCCGGGGGGACCTCGCCACGGTGGGATGAGGGGTCGGGAACGGCGACTGATCAGGGGCTGGGGCCCGGGGATTGGGGGCCAGGGGGATCTCGGGAGAGGCGGGGACAGGGGGAGTAACGGCGAAGGACAAGACGCGGAAGTGGGGGGGGGGGGGGGGGGGGGGGGGGGGGGCCCCCCCCGGGGGGGGTGGGTGGGGGGGGCCGCCCCCCCCCCCCCCCCCCCCCCCCGCCCCCCCCCCCCCCCCCCCCCCCCCCCCC
>CAMLEQ010000484.1 GCA_946479015.1 uncultured Gemmatimonadota bacterium
CGGGCGGTGCCGCCGGTGGACACCAGCTCCCACCCGAGCGCGGCGAGTCCGCGCGCGAAGTCCACGAGGCCGGTCTTGTCGGAAACGGAAAGCAGAGCGCGAGGCATCGGAAACGTTGGTTCGGGTCGTTCAGTGGGTGGCGAGCGTCGTCACGAGCCGGCCGAGCGCCACCACGTCGGCGAGGTCGATCACCTCCGCCGGCGAGTGCGAGTAGCGGAGCGGCCACGAGATGGGGATGTCGAGGGTGCCGTGACGCACGAACTCGCTCCCGTCGTTGCCGCCGTTGGTGGTTCCCACCTGGAGCGGGATCCGCGCCTGGCGCGCGAGCGCGACCACGCGATCCACTTCCTCCGGCGGGGTGACGCTGGAGTTGTCCAGCGCCCTCACCACGGCGCCCTTGCCGAGGGGCGCGAAGGCGAAGCGCCGGCTCTCGAGCGGCGAGTCGGAGGAGACGAAGGTGTCCACGGCGTACACGCGCCGCACGCTGCCGCGCAGCGCGTCGGCCATCACGGCGGCGCCGCCGAGCGCGGTCTCCTCCTGCACGGACCAGGCGAAGATCACCTTGTGCCGCAGCGTCGCGGGGTCGAGCGAGCGCAGCGCGAGGAGGAGGGCAGTGCACCCCGCGCGGTCGTCGATCGAGCGCGCGGTGAAGCGGGAAGCGGCGAGTCGCGCCGCGCTCTTCACGCCGGTGATCGCCGCGCCGACGCGCGCGCCGCGGGCCACGAGCGAGGCGGAATCCATCCCGAACCACGCGGTGAGGGCGCGCGGCTGCTTCGTGTCCACGCGCTCCTGCGGGACGAACACGCCGCGCACCATCCCGCCGCGGGCGGAGGCGCCGCCGTCGAGGTGCAGCAGCGCCGGCTGCCCCTCCCAGAGCGAGGGATAGAAGCCGCCGCGCTGGCGCAGCGACACCGTGCCGTCGCCCGCGATGCCGGTGATCTCGAACCCGACTTCGTCCATGTGCGCCATGAACACCACGGTGTCGCGATCGGGGCCGAGCGACAGCACCAGATTGCCCACGCTGTCGGTGCGCGCGCGCTGCCGCGCCCACGCCGGCATGAGCCGGAGGATCGCGGCGCGCACCGCGCCTTCGTGCTCCGACACGCCGTACGTCTCGGTGAGCGTCCCGAGGAGCGAGGCGGCATCGGCGAGCGAATCGCGCCGCGCGCGTGCCGGCGCGGGATCGGCATCCGCGAGCACGGTGAGGGGCGGAGACTCGCGCAGCCCGGCGGCGCGCGCCACGGCGAGCGCGTACTTCTCGGCGTCGGGGCCGCTCACGCTCTCCACGAGCGTGCCGGCGAAGCGGGCGCGCGGCGCGATGGCGATCGTGGCGCCGACGTGCAGCCCCCGCGCCTGCGGGAAGGGAAGCGCTGCCTCGCCGATCGTCACGGCCGGACCGTCAGATGAGTGGTCGGGGGGGAGGAGGCGCGCCGAGGCGATCACCAGCGTGTCCACGTCGCCGAGCGGGGCGATGGCGGCGCTCAGCCCGGCCCATCGGAACGCGCTCTGCACGGAGATGACGTACACCGTCTCCCCGTGCTCCGGGGTGCCTCGCGAGGCGGCGGCCACCGCGGCGCACCCGGCGCGGTCCGCCGCCGCCGGTCCGGCCACGAACGCCCCGTAGCTCCAGCGCGGCCAGTCGCGGAGCACGGGGGCGAGCAGCGAGACCCCGAGCGCCTCCGCCTCGGCGCGCGTGTGCGCGCCGATGTCGACCCAGAGATCCTCGATCGTGGCGGGCGGCTCCACCGCGCCGCGCCGGCGCCAGAGGTGCGTGCTGCGCACCGCCACGACCCCGGGGACGGCGCCGCTCCGGCCGAGCACGAGGATGCGCTGTCCCTCGTGGAACTGGTCCCAGAGTGGCCCGCGCCGCGCGTTCCCCGCGCCGTGCAGGCGCAGGTAGCCATCGTCGGTGATCTCGCTGACCGCGTAGCTCGCCTCATCGAGCCCGCACGCCACCACGCGCCGCGGGCGCCCGCTGCCGCGGCGGAGCACGAGGTCGCCGAGCGCGTCGCGCGTGAAGCCGGGGAGCGCGCTCGCGATGCGATCCAGCGCGGCGCCCTCGTGCCCCGGCGGCGCCGCGAGCGCCACCCACGAGGCGAGCGAGGCGTTGGGGAGCGTCTCCATGACACCGGCGTGCTGCTGCGCGCGCGCGCCGCCGGCGCACACCACCGTGAGCATCGCCGCGCCGAGCGGCGCGATCACTCCGCGGGTCCGGCGGTGCACGTCAGCCGCCGAGCGCCGCGCCAATGTTGCTTGCAAGTTCCACGTCCTCCGGCTCGCCGAGAGTGAACGCCGCGCGCGCGCCGTCGGGGGCGGGCGCGGCGACCGCGCGCCCCGCGGCGTCGAGGCGCACGCGTCCGCGCAGCACCGCCTCCACCGCGCGCGGATAGAGCGCGTGCTCCACGCGCAGCACGCGCGCGGCCAGCGATTCCACCGTGTCCTCGGGGCGGACGGGCACCGGCCACTGCGCGATCGTCGCGCCGCGGTCGTACGCCTCGTCCACGAAGTGCACCGTCACCCCGGTCACGCGGGCCCCCGACTCGAGCACCGCGCGATGCACGCGATCGCCGTACATCCCCTGTCCGCCGAACGCCGGCAGGAGCGCGGGGTGCACGTTGAGCACGTGCCCGCGCCACGCCCGCACCACCGACGCGGGAACGAGGCGGAGGTAGCCGGCGAGCACCACCCAGTCGATCGCGCGATCGCGCAGCAACGCCTCGAGCGCCGCCGCATGCGTCGCGCCGCGCTCCAGCACCGCCGCCTCGATCCCGCGCTCGCGAGCGAGCGCGAGCACGCCGGCATCACGCCTGTCGGACGCCACGAGCGCGATCGTCCCCGCCGCATCGTGCGCCGCTCCCCGGGTGAGGTGCGCGTGCAGCGCACGCAGATTGGAGCCCCGCCCGGAGGCGAGGACGGCAATGCGGTTGGACATGGGGCGGGATGTTAGCGACAGACGGGACGTGAGGCTAGGAGGAGTAGGACATAGGGGGTAGACCACCATGGAACGCGTGTCGCGTGTGGGGAACTGACGGGCAGAGGAAGTAGGTAGAGCGCGTGTAGGCTCGTGTGTAGGTGGACTCTCTCTACAGCCGAACCTACACGCGC
>CAMLEQ010000485.1 GCA_946479015.1 uncultured Gemmatimonadota bacterium
CGCTCGTGCTCCGCGCGCTCCGTCGCCGGCTCCTCGTGCCGTCCCTCGTGGAGCTGCTCGATGAAGCGCGCGTGCGTCTTCGAGCCGTGCTGCCCTTCGGCGTGGTCCTGCGGTCCCTTCTGGCGGCCCTTCGGCCCGCGTCCATCGCGCCGCTCGGAGTCGCTGGTCTCCGCTCGCGGGTCGGAGCGGCGCTGCTGGTGGTGGTCATCCCGACGGTTGGCCATCTCCTGTTCTCTCGCTGGTGAAGCCAGCGGACCGTACGTGCCGCCGGCATCCATCCAGGAAGTGCGCGCAAGCGACGTGCCCACCCCGCCATGTGCCGTCCCCGGTGGGGAAGCCGGCGCCGGGACAATGGAGAGCGCACCTCGGAGGCGGGATCACGGGCGCGTACCGTCGCTTCCCGATGACCATGGCAGCGATGCCGCGGTGGGGTACGGATCGTGCCGCGTTCATGGGACGCGTGCCCGCATCACACGCGCGCCCTCGCGACTTCCGATGGCTCTCGCCCCCTGGCGCGCGTTCCGCTCCAATGGAGGAACGAACATGCCCGCAGACTTCTTCATCGGCGAGTCGCTGGTCGGCGACGGCAACGAGGTCGCGCACATCGACCTCATCATCGGCTCCAAGTCGGGACCGGCCGGCCTGGCGTTCACGCACGCCCTCACGAATCAGAAGGAGGGCTTCAATGCGCTCCTGGCGGTGATCACGCCCAACCTTCCCGCCAAGCCGGACACGATCCTCTTCAACAAGGTCACGATCAAGGGCGCCAAGCAGGCGGTGCAGATGTTCGGTCCCGCGCAGGCCGCCGTCGCGCGCGCCGTGGTGGACTCCGTGGAAGCCGGCGTGATCCCCCGGGACCGCGCGAACGATCTCTGCGTCCTCGCGGGCGTGTTCATCCACTGGGATGCCAGCGACGACCAGAAGATCTTCGACAACAACTATCGGGCGACGCGCGAGTCGATCGAGCGCGCGCTCCGCGGCGTGCCCACGGTGGATACGGTGATCGCCCAGGAGAAGACCGCGGAGCACCCGTACGCGCACGGCGCGGAGCGCGCCGCGGGCGCGCAGGGGGCGCAGCAGATGAAGGGCGCGAAGCTCTGAGCGATCGCGCGATGCCGGGCGAGGAGCGGCCCGGGCTCAGTAGATGAAGAGCATCGTCAGCCGCTCCCGCACCTTGTGCCCCTTCACCTGGGCCGGCGTGTAGCGCCAGCTCGGCAGGATGGCGAGCAACGAGTCCCGGAACTCCGCGATGTTCGGCCCGGTGGTGGAGCGGAGCAGCTTGACGCTGCTCGTGTCGATCACGCCGCTCGTGTCGACGACGTACTGCACCGAGATGGTGTCCCGGATGCCGGGGCGGCGGAGCGACACGCGATAGCCCGGGCGCACGTTGCCGTCGCGCTCCTGTGCCGGCGTCTGCACCTCCCACTCCGCGTACGTCGAGTCGGGATTGAACGCGGAGAAGGGCGACGGTGGGAGGGCCGTGCTGTCGCTCGCGGCCGATGGCGATGCCGTGTCCAGCGACGACGCGGCGGTGGGCTGCGCTCCGCTTGTCGGACTCGGCGCGGCGCTGTCCGTGCTTCGTGCCGTGCTCTCCCCGGCGCTCGTCTCCGATGGAGTTGCCGGGGCGGGCGATGATGCCGTGGTGCCCGCGCCGCCACCCACGGGCAGGGCGCTGTCGCGCGCCGCCGCGGCGTGCGTGCCAGCGCGCGCCGATGCGCGTCGCCCCGTGGCGGGCGCGATCGTGTCCGATGCGGGAGGCGCCGACGCCGCGCCACCGCCGCCACGCGCGGCGCGATCACCCACCGCGCCTGACGAGCGCGCGGATGCCGCCGGGGGCGGCGTCGCGATGTCGCCGGCGGCCTGCTGGCCGGCCGGCGTCGCGGCGGGCTCCGGCGCGATGGGTACCGGCTGGATCTGCCCCACCTGGCTCCCCGCGCTGGCCAGCCGTGCCGGCTCCGCGCGGCGATTCCGCGCGACGAGGTAGCCCGCCCCGGCCAGGAGCACCAGGAGCAGGATCGCGGCGGCCGCCACGCGGTGCGTGGGGTGCGCGAGCGGTGCGTCCTCCGGCAGCGGCTCGATGCGCTCATCGCCGATCCACGCTGGAGGGGGCGCGATGGGAGCCGGGGGGATGACGGGCACGGCATCGCGGTCCATCGCCATCGTGAGCGGGAGCGCCGGCTCATCGGCCGGAGACACGCCGCCGACGATCGGCTGCCGGGGCGCCGTGGCGCCCGATGACGGTGAGGTCCTGGGCTGGGCGACCGCCGGAGACTTCGGCGACAGCCGCACCGTGGGGCGACTACCGCTCGGGTGCGCCGCAGGACTCGCCACCGCGCCCGACGTCGGAATGCCACTGGAGGGCGTCCGCTCCGGACGATCCCCTCGCCAGCCGCCGGGAACGAATCGCCGCCATCCGCCGGAGCGCGTGAGCGCCGTCGCGAGCTCCGAGCTGAGCTCCGCCGCCGTCTGGTAGCGCTCCACCGGGCGGCGGGCCAGCGCGCGCGCCACGATCTCGTCCAGCGCCCGGGGCACGCGTGGATTCACCTGCCGCGGGTGCGGGGGACGTGACGTGAGGCGCCGGTTGATCAGCCGCTCGCCACTCTCCTTCCCGAACGTCGCCTCGCCGGTGAGCATCTCGTACAGGATGCAGCCCAGGCTGTACAGGTCGCTCCGGCCGTCGATGGGGTCGCCGGTGAGCTGCTCCGGACTCATGTACGCGGGCGTGCCGAGCACGAACCCCGTGCGCGTCCGGCGACCGTGCGCGCTCTGCATCGCCTTGGCGATGCCGAAATCCACCACCTTCACGCGCTCCACGCCGTCGCGCCGCCGTACGACCATGATGTTGTCCGGCTTGAGATCCCGGTGCACGATCCCGAGATCGTGCGCGGCGCCGAGTCCCTCGGCGACCTGCCGGGCGATCGCCACCGCACGCTCGGGCGCGAGCGCTCCTTCATCCGCCAGCACGTCGGAGAGCGTGCGTCCCGGCACGTACTCCATCGCGATGAAGACCACCCCCTCGGCCGTCTCGCCGAAGTCGTACACGGTGGCCACGTTCTGGTGGGAGATGCGACTCGCGTTGTACGCCTCGGTGGTGAACCGGTCCAC
>CAMLEQ010000486.1 GCA_946479015.1 uncultured Gemmatimonadota bacterium
GTGAGCCTTCCGCAGCCGGTGCAGGATCCCCACCTCGGTGGCGACGATGAACTCCTCGGCGTCGCTCGCCGCGGGGCGCTTCATCATCCCCTCGGTGGAGAGCACCTGCACGCCGGCGGGGTCGATGTCTCCCGCGCTCATCGCCTCCAGCAGGCTGGTGGAGCAGCCGCACTCGGGGTGCACGAGGAACTCGGCGCCGGGGTGCGCGGCGCGCTGCTCGGCCACGCGCGCGGGGGTGATCCCCGCGTGCACGTGGCACTCTCCCATCCACACGTGGATGTTCTCGCGCCCCGTCACGCGCCGCACGTGCGCGCCGAGGAACATGTCGGGGAGGAAGAGGATCTCGCGGTCGGCGGGGATCGCCTCGATCACCCCCACCGCGTTCCCCGAGGTGCAGCACCAGTCGCTCTCCGCCTTCACCTCGGCGGTGGTGTTCACGTAGCTCACCACCACGGCGCCCGGGTGCTCCGCCTTCCACGCGCGGAGCTGCTCGGCGTCGATGGTGGCGGCGAGGGAGCAGCCGGCGGCGAGGTCGGGGAGCAGGACGGTCTTCTCCGGCGACAGGATGGCCGCCGTCTCGGCCATGAAGTGCACGCCGCAGAAGACGATCGTGGCGGCGTCGGTGGCGGCGGCCTCGCGCGAGAGGCCGAGCGAGTCGCCGACGAAGTCGGCCACGTCCTGCACTTCGGGGCGCTCGTAGTTGTGCGCGAGGATCACGGCGTCGCGCTCGGCGGCGAGCGCGCGGATGGCACGCTGGAGCGCGCGGGTCTCCTCGGTCATCGCGCGCTCCCTCCGGCGACGAGCGCCGGCGAGGCGGCATCGTGCGCGGCGCGCGCGGCGATCTCCGGTGTGGTGGTCATGCGGATGTGTCGTCCTTCCCACGCCCGCTCGGGGCGCGGGTGGTCGGTGCGATAGTGGCCGCCGCGCGACTCCTCGCGCAGCAGCGCGGAGCGTGTGATGAGCCGCCCGGTGACGATCATGTTGCGCTCCTCGATCGCGCCCGCGGGGAGGGTGGCATCGAGGATGTCGAGCCGCTCGAGGCAGGCGCGGAGCCCCTCGGCGGAGCGGACGATCCCGGCGTGCTCCCACATCGCGTCGCGCACGTCGGCGACGGCGTCGCGGGAGACGGCGGCATCGGGGGCGGGCGGGGTGGTCCACCCCCGGCGGGGCGGGAGCGACGACAGCGGCGCGGCGACGCCGACGTCGCGCGCCACGCGCTCGGCGAACACGAGCCCCTCGAGGAGCGAGTTCGACGCGAGCCGGTTCGCGCCGTGGACGCCGGTGCTCGCCACCTCGCCGCACGCCCAGAGGCGCGGGAGGCTCGTGCGGCCGGCGAGGTCGGCGGCCACGCCGCCCATCACGTAGTGCGCGGCGGGGGTGACGGGGATCGGCTCCGCGCGCGGGTCCACGCCGCGCGCGCGGCAGAGCGCGAAGATGCCGGGGAAGCGGCGCTCGAACGCGGCGCCGAGGTGCGTGGCGTCGAGGAGGACGCGGCGCCCCTCGCCTCGCACGCGGAACACCTCGCGCGACACGACGTCGCGCGGCGCCAGCTCGGCCAGCTCGTGAACGCGCGGCATGAAGCGGTCGCCGCGGTCGTCCACGAGCAGCGCCCCCTCGCCGCGCACCGCCTCGGAGATGAGCACGAGCGGGGTCTCGCCGCTCTCGAGCGCGGTGGGGTGGAACTGCACGAACTCCATGTCGGCGAGCGCGGCGCCGGCGCGGTGCGCGAGGGCGAAGCCGTCGCCGGTGGAGACGGCGGGGTTGGTGGTGTAGCGGTAGAGCTGGCCGCACCCGCCGGTGGCGAGGACGGTGGCATCGGCCACGATCTCGACGGGCGTGCCCGCCTGGAGGGCGCGCACCCCCATGCACTCTCCTCGGTGCACGATCAGCTCGAGCGCGCGCGTGTGCTCGAGCACGGTGATGCGCGCGTCGCCGCGCACGCGCGCGGCGAGCGCGGCGGCCACCTCGGCGCCGGTCTGGTCGCCGCGCGCGTGCACGATGCGGCGCGCGGAGTGGGCGGCTTCGCGGCCGAGGGTGAAGCCGCCGTGCGGGTCGAGATCGAATCGGGCGCCGGCGGCGACGAGTTGGCGAACGCGGGCCGGCCCCTCGGTGACGAGGACGTCCACCGCGTCGCCGTCACAGAGCGCGGCACCGGCGGCGAGCGTGTCGCTGCGGTGCAGCGCTGGGGAGTCACCGGCGCCGAGCGCGGCGGCGATCCCGCCCTGCGCGTAGGCGGTGGCGCTGTCGAAGAGCGTGCGCTTGGTGAGCAGCACGACATCGCCCGAGCGCGCCGCGCGCCACGCGGCGTGCAGGCCGGCGACGCCGCTGCCGATCACGAGCACGCGGGTGCGGAGCACCGGGCATGCCGCAGCGTCCGGCGTGAAGAGCACGCCGGCGGCGTTCATGGATCGCGTGGTCATGGGTCAGCCCGTCGCGAGGGAGGAGCGGCGCGTGCGAGCGGGCGAATGGCGTGTCGTCATGGACGATCTCCCATTGGTGATGGTTCACGCGACGCTGGGGGGCCGGTTGGGAAACGCCTTGGCCCGCATCGCTCGCGAGCCGCTCCCAGCGTGAGGCGCCTGTGCTGCGCGCCTGACATCGAATGTAACGGGTGATGATACACCGGGGAAGCGAGATGGGTCGGGGGACTCACTGCTCGGGACTCGGGACTCGGGAACCGGGAATCGGGAGATGACTGCGGGGCGGCGCCTGCGGCGCGTGCCCCGCACCATGGTGCGAGGGGCGCGGCGCGAATGCGCCGCCCCCTCGCTGCCTCTCCCGATTCCCGATTCCCGAATCCCGAATCCCGAGTCCCGAGTCCCGGCCCCGAGCCCTTGCGGCCCGCGAGGAAACGCGAAAGGATGAGCACGTCGACCGACAGCGAGCTCGGCATGGGCAGCGACGGCGAGCGGTACGGCACTCCATCGGTGGCGTCGCCGCGAGAGCGGCTGGGGGCGGTGGATCCGGCACGCGCGACGGCGAGCGTCGCGCGCGCGGCGCCGGAGCCGGGCGCGCGCGTCGGCGGCGGCGCGGGGGCGCCCGGGGCGCGGCGCGGGGGGGTGGGGGGGGGGGGGCGGGGGGGGCGCGCGCGCGGGGGGGGGGG
>CAMLEQ010000487.1 GCA_946479015.1 uncultured Gemmatimonadota bacterium
CGATGCGGATGATCTCCACGTGCGGGATCGCGCGCAACCGCTGGAGGATGTACTCCAGGCGGCGGTCGGAGAGCATCATCGGATCCCCCCCGGAGAGGATGACGTCGCGCACCTCGGGGTGGCCGGCGATGTAGTCGAACGCCGAGTCGTACTGATTGAGCGGGATCTTCTCCGGATCTCCCACCTTGCGGCGGCGCGTGCAGAATCGGCAGTACGACGCGCATACCGGACTCACGAGAAAGAGCACGCGGTCGGGGTACCGGTGCGTGATGTTCGGCACCGGGGAGTCGGCGTCCTCATCGAGCGAGTCGATGATCCCGTCGTGGATGTCCAGCTCCTGCACCGTGGGAACGTACTGGTTCCACATCGGGTCGCCGACGTCCTTGATCTGCTCCAGCGCGGCCGGCGTGATCCGCATCTGGAAGTTGTCGAACGCCGGCTTGAGCGCCTCGACGTCGATCACGTCGTGGCCGAAGCGCTCGGCGAGCTTCTCGAGGGTCGCGATGCTGTCTTCCTTCAGAATCCGCTGCCATTCACTCATGGCACTGCGCTCCCCGCCCATCGGGCGAGTCTTGGAACCGTTTGGTCAGGATGATCCGGTCGTCACCCGGCGCGTAGAAATCGCGCACGCGCGCGCGCTCCGTGTAGCCACGCCGCCCGTAGAAGCCGCGCGTCTGGGCGTAGTCGGATCGGGACGATGTTTCCACCACCAGCATGCGGGCGTGCTGTCCCTGAAGCCTTCGTTCGACCTCGGAGAGGAGGAGGGTTCCAATGCCTGTCCCGTGCGCATCGGGGTCCACGGCGATCCAGTACAGATCGAACGTGCGGTCCGTCGCCGGCGTCGGACCGTAACAGGCGTACCCGACCAGATCGTCTTCCGGGGTGAAGGCGCCGAGGAAGCGATAGTCGGGAGCAGACGGCCGAAGCCCGGACGCGGCGTCCGCGTCCTGCGTCGTGGGTCCTGCCGCCTCGTCGTACATCGTCACCGCCACCTCCACCTCCTCCTCCGTGAACGCGCCGGTAGCGCGGAGGAGTGCATCGAGCCGGACGCGGTGCCCGGGGGGGAGGTCGGCGGTGCGAATGGGAACGTTCACGTCAGTGCCGCGCGACCGCGAAGAGATCGAGCGCGGTGCCGTCGTCGGCGATGGGGACGCCGGAGAGCCGTTGGGCGAGTGCCCACCGCTCCGCGCCCTGCGACTCGCGCGTGGCGAGCGCCAGCTCGCACGCCGCGCGGATGAGCGCGCCGTAGTCCATGCCGGCCTCGCGAGCCATCCGCGCGAGCCCGGCATCGGGCGCGATGTCCGGGTTCGCGTTCACCTCGAGGATCCACGGGCGCCCCGCGCGGTCGATGCGCATGTCCACACGCCCGTAGCCGGTGCCTCCCACCATGCGCCACGCGGCGAGCGCGATCCGGCGCAGCTCGGCCGCGAGCTCCGGTGCGAGATCGGCGGGACACTGCGGTGCCGCACCGACGTCCTCGTCGCTCCCCGTCGCCCACTTCGACCGGTACGAGACGATGCGCCACATCCCCTTCGGCATGCCGTCGAACCGGATCTCGGAGATGGGCAGGACCACGTCGCCGAGGATGCCGACGTTGACCTCGCGCCCGTCGATGAACCGTTGGACGAGCACCTCGCTCCACCGCTCGTGCATCGCCTCCACGCGCTCGGCGAGCGCCCGGACGGTGCGCACCACGGAGCGCTGCTCGACGCCGATGGAGGCGTCCTCCGCGGCGGGCTTGCAGATGGCGGGGAAGCCGACGGTGGGGAGCGGGTCGCCGGGGCGCACGACGGCGAAGCGCGGCACGGGGAGCCGGCCGCGGTCGAGGATGGCGTTCACCACGTGCTTGCGCAGGCAGAGCGACGTCGTCCACGAGCTGCCGCCGGTGAACGGCACGCCGATCACCTCGAGCGCGGAGATCACGGAGGGCTCGAGCGCGGCCACGCCGTCGATCCCCTCGCAGAGGTTGAACACGAGGTCGAACTTGCCGCGCCGGACGCGTTCCACCCAGCGCCCGTCGGCCTGCGCGGGAACGCGGACGACCTGGTTCCCTTCGGCGACGAGCACTTCCTCGATCGCTTCGATCGTCTCGAGGATGAGGATGTCGGGGGTCTTTCCGAGCGCGGATGCGCCGTCGAACAGTAGAGCGATCTTCATGCGCCCTCCAAACTCGTTAGCCCAATGCCGCCGCGCGTCGCGTTCGACGCGTGGCCTTTCCCGACAGGGGGACGCCCTGCCGTTCCGCGGCGTGTCGCACGCACGCCTGAATGAGCTCGTCGTAGCTCATCCCGGCGGCGCGTGCCGCTTTCGGAAAGCACGAGTTGTCCGCCGGATTCGGGAGGATCCCCGGAAGCGGGTTCACCTCCACCACGTTCGGCACGCCCGCCGCGTCGAGCCGCACATCGATGCGCGACCAGTCGCGGCACGCGAGCACGCGGTAGGCGGCGAGCACGACCTCTTCGATCCTGCGTCGCAGCGCCTCATCGATCCGCGCGGGGCACTCGAAGATCTCGAGCGGGCGGTCCGGGCGATCCCAGAGCCACTTCGCTTCATAGCCGTACACGGGGCGCGCGCCCTCGGGGAGGGCGTCGAAGCGCATCCCGATGACCGGGAGCACCCGCGCCGCGTCGCCGTTGCCGAGCACCGCGCAGGTGAACTCGGCCCCGGAAAGAAACTCCTCCACCAGCACCGGCTGGCGGTATCGCTCCAGCAGGAAGGCGACCTGCGCCTCCAGCTCGTCCTGCGTCTCGCAGAGGTTCCGCTCCGTGATCCCCTTCGAGGAGCCCTCGTGCACGGGCTTGACGAAGAGCGGGAAGCGGGAAGCGGGAAGCGGGAAGCGCAGCCTGCTCGGATGCGGACGCTCCGAGCCGCGCCGTCCAGCCTTTCGCGCTCCGCGTGCCGCGCCCCGCACTCCGAGCTCCTCCACCGAGCGCACGAGCGCGAACGGGGCGGTCGGCACGCCGTGATACGCCAGGTACTCCTTCGTCCTCGCCTTGTCCAGGCACAGCGAGAGCGTGAACGGATCGGATCCCGAGTACGGGATGCCGAAGAACTCGCACATGGCCGGCACGTGCGCCTCGCGGTTCACGCCGC
>CAMLEQ010000488.1 GCA_946479015.1 uncultured Gemmatimonadota bacterium
CGCGCTCTACCCAGCATCTACACCCGTCAGTTCCCCACACGCCACACGCGTTCCATGGTGGTCTAGCGACTAGGTCCTAGATCCCCCCCGAGGCAAGCCCCTCCCGAAACGACCGAAACTCCGGCTCCCACCCCAGCGCCGCCCGCGCCCTGGCATTCGTGCAGCGGAGTGAGGGCAGTCGCGCGGGCGCGCCGGTGGGAGGCGGCGGGGCGCCCGCCTGACGAGCGATCCACCGGTACAGGTCGCCGGTGCGTACGGGCTCGTCGTCCACGATGTCGAGCAGGAGATCCGGTTGGTCGCTCCCGGCGGCCGCCACGATCGCGGCGGCCATGTCGGACACGTGGATCAACGAGAGCCACGCGGAGCCATCGCCCGGGATGCGCAGCGTGCCGTCGCACGCCCCCTGCCGGAGCGACTCCTCGCGCCCGGTCCCCGGCCCGTAGAACGCGCCGCCGCGCAGGATCGCCCACGAGAGGCCGGAGCGCCGGACCAGCATCTCCATGTCCGCCGCCGAGCAGGCGAGCGGCGGCGGCTGGATCTCCATGCTCTCGTCCACCACCCGGTCGCCCTGGTCGCCGTGCACGAAGGTGATGCTCTGCTGCACGTAGCGGCGCACGCCGCGCGCCGCGCACTCGGCAAGGAAGTTCAGCGTCCCCTCCCGGCGGATGCGGTCGTTCACGCTGAAGTCCTGCGGCGCGCCGGGACGCGGCACCGCCGTGGCGAGGTGCAGCGCCACGTCGCAGCGCCAGGCGGCCCCGCGCAGGGTGTGCGCGTCGAGCAGGTCGCCGTACGTCACCTCCACACCGCGGCCGAGGAACAGGTCCGCGTCGGCGGGGCGGCGCACGAGCGCGCGCACCAGGAATCCTCGCGCCTGAAGGCGCGGCACCACTTCCCGTCCGAGCACGCCGGTGGCTCCGGCCACGAGCACGCGGCGCCGCTCGGGCGCACGCGTCACGCCCGGCCCCCGTGCAGTGCGGATTGGATCATCATGTACTCCCCCACGTTCTCCATGGTCAACACGCCGACGAGCGCTCCGCTCCCGCTCCCATCCCCGCCACCGCCGCGCACCACGGGGAGCGTGCGGCAGTGGCACTGCTGCAGCCGCGCGAGCGCGCTCTCCACCTCCTCTCCCGGCTCCGCCACCTGGAACGTCCGCTCCATCACGTCCGCCACGCGCGCCTCGGGACCGTGCTGCGCGAGCCCCGTGACCAGTGCCGCGCGCGTGAGCACCCCCACTACCGCGCCGTGCTCCACCACCGGGAAATCCTGCTGGAATCCGGCGAGCACCTCGCGCACCGCCCGCGCCAGCGGGTCGTCGGGCGCGAGCGTCCGCACGTCGCGGATCATCACCCGCTCCACCGGCACGCCGTTGAACGCGAAGCGCGCCTGCGCCACGGCGGCTTCCCCAGCGGCACCGAGCCAGACGAACAGCGCGATGAGGATGAGGAAGGGGTCGCGGAACCAGAACAGGCCGGCGATGCCGAAGAGCAGCGCGAACGCCTTTCCGATCTCGGCGGCGATCCGGGTGGCGCGCAGATGGCTCATGCGCGTCGCCAGCGCCGCGCGCAGCACGCGGCCGCCATCCATCGGGAACGCCGGGATGACGTTGAACAGGGCCAACCACACGTTAGCCCACATGAGCCGCGCGAGGAAGGGCGCGTCCTCGCGCACCACGGCATCCGGCGACGTGGAGCGCCCGGCGAGCGCCAGCACGCCCCACAGCACGAGCACGATCGCCACCGTCACTGCCGGGCCGGCGAGCGACACCAGCAGCTCCTGCCGCGGATCGGTCGGGATCCGCTCGAGCTGCGCCACGCCGCCGATCGGGAGCAGCGTGATCTCGCGCGTGCGCACGCCGAAGCGACGCGCCGTGAGCGCGTGTCCGTACTCGTGCAGCACCACCGATGCGAACAGCGCGAGGATGAACAGCACCCCGGAGATCGCCTGGCGCGCCGACCCGCCGGCCTGCCAGCTCACGAACGCCACCCAGGCGAGCAGGATGAGGAACGTCGCGTGGACGCGGACCTCGATCCCCGCCAATCGCGCCAGCCTCCATGACCACTTCACGGTGATCCCTCCCGTCGGCTCGTGGGCGCGCGTCCCGTGCGACCGCGCGCGCGCCGCATCCGGATCTCCCCGGGCGCGGCCAACGAGAGGGGCCGCAAGATGTCAGCCGGGGCGCGTCACCACACGCCGAGGCTCGATCGGTCGAGACCGCTCTCCAGCGTGAGCAGCACGCGGTCGCCGGGGTGCACCTTCACCGGATCGAGCTCGAGGGTCTCGCGGATCTCCGCAGCCCGCCCCTCGAGGTGAAGGAGCCCGCTCGAGTCGAGCAGGTACTGCGGCACGAGGAAGATGCGCCGCTCCCCCGGAATCACCACGCCGAGGCGCGTGCGGATGCTGCCGTTCACCGCGTAGATCGTGACGTCGCGAGTGTAGCGGCTGTCCACGGTGACCGCGTAGTGCGTTGCCGGACCACTCTCCGGAATGGGAGTGTAGTGGTGGGATGCGCAGCCGGCGGAGAGCAGCATGGCCGCGGCGAGGAAGGGGAGCGTCCGCATGGGGAACCTCCGTCCAGCCCGCGGCGCACCGCGGGGCAGCCGGCGCGGCGGCGGACGGAGTGTCCGCTCTCGCGCCGGCAACATTCCCCCTTGCGTACAGGATGAGACGTCGGCCCGAGCGAAAAGGTTTCCCGAGTCGGTGGCGGCGTCCCGGGCGGGACGCCGCACGGTCGCGGCCGGTGCTCGGCTAGCTCGTCGTCGCGCCGCTCCGCGAGCCGCTCCGCGCGCGCTCGCCCGTGGCGCGCCCCTCGCGCTCCGTCGAGCGCTCCACCTCGCGCTCGGTGTGCTGGGCGCGTCCGGCCCCCCGCTCCACGCGCAACTGGTTGTGCACGTCCGTCACGCCCGAGCACGACTCGGCCAGGTCCTCGGCGAGCCGCTTCTGGTTGCGGTCGTCCACCGTGCCGGTGAGCGTCACCTCGCCGTGGTTCACGCGCACGTCGATCTCCGTCGCATCGATGCCGGGGTGACGCGTGAGCTGCTCGTTGATGTCCTCCTGGATCCGCTCGTCGGAGCGGCGGTAGCCCC
>CAMLEQ010000489.1 GCA_946479015.1 uncultured Gemmatimonadota bacterium
GCGAGCACGCCGTGCGTGGAGACGGCATCCTCGGTGTAGCCGGACATGAACAGCACCTTGAGCCCCGTGCGGCGCTCCCGGATTCGCTCCACGAGCTCGCGCCCTCCGATACCGGGCATCACGACATCGGTCACCACCAGATCGATCCGCCCCGTGTAGTCCTCGCACAGCCGCAGCGCATCCTGGCCGTTGCGTGCTTCGAGCACGGTATAGCCGTGCCGCTGCAACATGCGGCTCACCGCCGAGCGCACCGCATCCTCGTCCTCCACCAGGAGCACCGTCTCCGTGGCCGGCGGGACGTGGTCGACCGCTCCAGCCCCGGGCGCGGGCGCGGCCACGCGCGGGGCGCTCGGCAGGTACACGGAGAATACGCTTCCCCGCCCCGGGGCGCTGTCCACGTAGATCCGTCCCGATGACTGCCGTACGATGCCGTACGTCGTGGACAGCCCGAGCCCCGTTCCCTTCCCCATCCCCTTGCTCGTGAAGAACGGCTCGAACACGCGCGTGCGGGTCTGCTCGTCCATCCCCACCCCGGTGTCGCTCACGCGGATGCGCGCGTACGAACCCGGCCGCATCCCCGGGAGCGCGCTGGCCTGCTCCTCGTCCACGTACACGGCGGCGGTGTCGATGGTGAGCGTGCCGCCGTCGGGCATCGCGTCGCGCGCGTTCACCACCAGATTGAGCAGCACCTGGTCGAGCTGCCCCGGGTCGGCCTTCACGCACCCCACCTCGGGGTCGAGCACGGTCACGAGCTGGATGTGCTCGCCGATGAGTCGCCGGAACATGCGCTCGGCGTCGGCGATCGCAGCGTTCGGGTCGAGTACGCGAGGCTGCAGCACTTGCTTGCGGCTGAAGGCGAGGAGCTGCCGCGTGAGCTGCGCGGCGCGGTCGGCCGCGCGGCGGATCTCCTCGATCTCCCCCCGGACGGGGTGGTCCGTGCCGAGGTCGACGATCGCGAACTCCGCGTTGCTGCTGATCGCCGTGAGCAGGTTGTTGAAGTCGTGCGCGATCCCCCCCGCGAGACGGCCGATGGCCTCCATCTTCTGCGCGTGGCGAAGTTGCTCCTCGCTGCGGTGGAGCGCCTCCTCCATGCGCCGGCGCATGGTCATGTCGCGATTCACGCCGATGCGCCCCACGCACTCGCCGCGCGCGTCGTACACCGATACCACCAGCACGTCGGCGATCCCGCTCTCGCCGTCCTTGCGCCGGAAGGGGAGCTCGCCGGCCCACCGTCCCGTGTGATCGAGCGCGCTCCGGATCTCCCGCTCCAGCTCCGGCCGCACCTCCGGGTCGTGGATCACCTCGGGGCTCTGCCCCACCATCTCCTCGCGCGTGTACCCGAACATCCGCTCCGCCCCGGCGTTCCAGTCCAGGATCGTCCCATGGGGGGTCATGATGATGACGCCGTCGGAGATCGTCTCGAACAGCAGCGCCTGACGGCGGAGGGTGTCTTCCGCGAGCTTGCGCTCCGTGATGTCGCGCGAGACGGAGACGATCTCCATCTCCCCGTTCGCCCCCCGCACGGACCGGGCGCGCGTCTCGAGCCACCGGTACTCGCCGTCGTTGCAGCGGAAGCGGTAGCGGACGCTCTGGCTGGTGGGCCAGGCGAGCAGGGCCTCGTGCGCCGCGCGGAGCGTGTCGAGGTCGTCGGGGTGGAAGAACTCGTACGGCGAGCGCCCCGTGAGCTCCGACGGAGGATATCCGTACATTGCCTCGGATGCGGGAGACACGTACAGGTAGCGGCCATCGGGCGCGTGGCGCGCGATCACATCCGTGGCGAAGTCGGCCAGCAGACGATAGCGCCCCTCGGATTCGGCGAGGACGCGCATCCGCGCCAGGCGGGCGGAGCGGCTGGCCGCGCTGAGGGCGAGCACCACGAGCGTGAGCAGCGTGAGCGCGATGCCGAGCTCGGCGCGGAAGTGTGCGTCCGCGGCGGCGTCGACCACCCGGAGGTCCGTGGTGCGCACGATGCCGAAGTTCGTTCCGGCGATGCGGCGCACCGCAGCCAGCACCGGATGCCCCCGCCACATGAAGATGCCCTCGGTGTCCCTCCCCGCGACCGCGATCGCCGCCAGCGGACCACCCTGGGTGGCGGAGACCGGCTCGATGGCGCGCGAGCCGAGGAGCACGGGCGTGCCATCGATGCTCGCGACCAGCTCGCTCGATCCGTAGGCGGTGGTGGTGTGCTCACCGCGCGCGATCCGGAGGAGGCGCTGTCCAGGGTCGAAGGCGAGCATCACGACACCGATTGGGGACCCCGGACCCGCCACTTTCGCGCGGCGCACCGGCGCGATCACGACGGCGTGTATCGAGCCCGCGGGGCCGCGCGTCGGTCCCGAGAGGGAGCCGTGGTTCGACCGCGCGGCGGCGCGGGCCGCGGCGACCTCCGCCACGGTGGGGGGCGGTGCTCCATCGCTCGACGCCACCACCGCGCCGGCGGTGTCGAGCGCCCAAGCGCCGGAATAGCCGTAGCCGCGCGTGAGCGCGGTGAGCAGCGCATCGAGGCGCTCGCGCGAGCTCTGCACGTGGGGCCACGTGCGCTCGGCGGCCGGGTCGAAGAGCGCCGCCGCGTTGGATGCCTGGAGGGCGGTCACCCGCGCATCGCTCCGGCGCTCGCGCAGCCAGGCATCGACCGCCGATCGAGTGGTGCCGGCGTTCACCGAGAGGATCTCGCGCCACTGTCGCAGCGCTGCGCCGTGCAGCCAGCGGTCTCGCGCGACCGCTCCCGCCGCAGCGAGCAGCGCGAGCAGCGTCAGCGCCGCGATGACGACTCGCCGGACGGAGGGAGAGGGAGGCACGTGAAGCGGAACGGCGTGACGGGAAACGAATCCGTGAGTCTGGGCGCGCCACGGACGTGCGCCGGTGTGTGAACGGCCGGCGCGCGACCGAGCAGCAAGGTCGAGCGGCCATATGAGCGGCCACTCATGTACGAATCTAGTGGCGGCGAGCGGCGTAAACCACGGCTGTCAGCGGCGAATCGAGCGCCCTGAACGCTGGGGAGGGGGGTGAATGCGCGAACCCCGCCGGGCGCTGGCGCCCGGCGGGGTTCGAGTCGTCTCGCGTGGCGAGCGCGCTACCAGCGGTAG
>CAMLEQ010000490.1 GCA_946479015.1 uncultured Gemmatimonadota bacterium
CAGCGACGCGAGAGCGAGGATCTGCGCAAGCGGCTGGACGACCGGAAGGTCATCGAGCGCGCCAAGGGCATCCTGATGGAGCGCGAGGGGATCTCGGAGAGCGCCGCGTACAAGGTGCTGCAGCGGACGAGCCAGAGCCGCAACATGACCATGGCGGACCTCTCGCGCAGTCTGCTCGCCGCCGAGGACCTCATGAAGTCCAGCACGCGCCCCGCGCGGCGCGAGCCGGGCGAGGGGCGGGAATCGCGCGAGTGACGCCGCGCGGCCGCCCCCCTGGCAGGCCGTGCCCCGGGCGCCGTAGCTTTCCCGCATGACTGCAACGACCACCGATCGCGTTCCCGGCGTGGGCGAGCTCGCGCCGGATTTCACCGCCGACTCCACCACCGGCCAGCCCGTCACCCTCTCGTCGTACCGTGGGGTGTCGAACGTCCTTCTCGCCTTCTTCCCGCTCGCCTTCACGAGCGTGTGCACCACGGAGATGTGCGACTTCAGCGAGGACTTCGACCAGTTCGCGGGTGGCGGCGTCGAGGTGCTTCCCATCAGCGTCGATTCCGTGCCTACCCTGAGAGAGTTCAAGGCGAAGCACGGACTGCGCGTGGAGCTGCTCAGCGACTTCCGCCGCGACATCTCGCGCGCCTACGGCGTGCTCCTCCCCGACCGCTTCTTCTCCACCCGCGCCTACTTCCTCATCGGGAAGGACGGGCGCATCGCGTGGGCCCACGTGGAGGATTCGCCGGGGCAGCGGCGCGCCAACGCCGAGCTGCTCGAGCGCATCCGCGCCCTCGGCTGACCGCGCGCCGCGCGCGATGATCGAACCGCTCGAGCTGCTCGCCCGCTCCGACAAGTGGTATCTCTCGGCGGGCGATGGCATCGTGTTCGCTCCGCCCTTTCCCGCGTGGCTCGACGCGCCGGGGTTCTGGGATGGGGCGACGGTGTACCAGTACGCGTTCGCGCCTCTCTTCACCGTCACGGCGCTCGATGCCGACGGGCGCGAGATCGCCATGCGCGCGCAGTCGCGCCGCTGGACGCCGTCGGAGCTCACCGTGGAGTGGCGCCTCGCGAATGGCATGTCCGCCACCGAGGTGCGCAGCGTGCAGCGCGGCGGCGTGTTCGCGTCCGAGTGGCGCGTCCGCGGCATGCGCGAGACCGCCGTTCACCTGGTCGCCTGGACGGCGCAGGACGGGACGGCGGTGGATCCCGCCTCGGTCGCCTACACGGGCGCGTTGGCGTTCACACGTACCGTGCGCGACGCCCGCGATGCGACGCTCGCCCTCTCGGCGGAGCTCGCGTGCGTCGGCGGCGCGACGAGCTGGGGGGCGTACGCGGGCGCCGCCGACGCCGCGCGTCCGCTGTGGAGCGCCACCCCGTTCGTGGAGCGGTGGCGCGCCGAGGGGATCCCGCGCGAGGTGCGTGTGTCGGGCACCGGCGCCGGGCGACTCGTGTACGCCGCCGTCCATCGGCGCGTGGTGGTGGACGCCGATGGCACGAGCGCCGCGTTCGCGATGCGGCTCGCGCCCGCGGATCCCGCGCTCCGGCGCGATGCCGGGCCCGCCGATGTGCGCTCGCCGGCCGCGACGCTCGCTGCCGCCAGCCGCAAGCGATGGCGCGAGCTGTTCGGCCGCGTCCCCGACTTTCGCTGCTCGGATCCCTACCTCGAGCACTACTACTGGTACCGCTGGTACGGCATCTGGCTCAACGCCATCGCGCCGAGCGGGGGCAACTACCGGCATCCCGCCATGTGTGAGGGGATCGGCCCCGCCCACGTGCCGGTGGCGATCGGTGCCCCCTGCCACGTGCGCGAGCTGCGCTGGCTGCGCGATCCAGAGCACGCGCGCGGCGTGCTGCGCACCTTCCTCGAGCATCAGCGACCGGATGGCGCCATCCCCGCGCGCATTCCCTTCGATCACTTGCGGGAGACCGGCGTGCAGCAGGCCGACTGGGGGGGCGCCCTCCAGGCGCTCGACGCGGTGTGGCCGGACGATGCCTTCCTGCGCGAGATCTACCCGGGGCTCGCGCGCTACGCGGAATGGCTCGCCCGCACGCGCGATCCTCGCGCCGCGGGGCTCATCGCCGTCCAGGATGCATCGGAGGTGGGGCAGGAGGGGTGGCCCCGATTCCACGATGCGGAGCGGGTCGCCGGTACACCCGCCCTGCTCGCCGGCGCCGACGCGGCGGCATGGGCGTACGGGGTCTTCCGCGCCCTCGAGCGCCTGGCGCCCCGTGCCGGCCACCCCGGGGAGAGCACGCGCTGGTGCGCGCTCGCCGAGCGCGTCGAGGCGGCCGTGCGCGAGCGGATGTGGGACCCCGCCTCGGAGCTGTTCTCCGACGTTCGCGCCGCCGACGGCGAGCGCACGGGGGTGAAGGGGGTCACCTGCTTCTTCCCCTATCTCGGCGACCTCGCCCGCGCGGAGCACGTCGCGGGGCTGGAACGCCATCTCCTGGCGCGCGACGAGTTCTGGACGCCGTTTCCCATCCCGTCCGCTCCGCTCGACGATCCGCGCTTCAGCGCGGAGGGAGAGTGGGACGGCGCCCGCGGCGCGCGTCCATGGAACGGCCGCGCGTGGCCGTTCGCGACGAGCCACGTGGTGGAGGCGCTCGTGCGCGTCGCCCGCGCCGGCGCGCCGCGGCTCCGCGCCCCCGCGGCGCAGCTCCTTCACCGGTTCATCCGGATGATGTTCCACGACGGCGACCTCGCGCGCCCGAACTGTCACGAGCACTACAATCCGCTCACCGGACACGCCTCGGTGGCGCGGGGGATCGACGACCATCAGCAGTCGTGGGTGGTGGACCTGATCATCGGGTGCGTGATGGGCGTGTGGCCGCACGCCGGCGGGATCACCATCGACCCGTTCCCGTTCGGGCTCGAGCGTGCCGAGCTCACGGGCGTCGTGGCGCGCGGGCGGCGTGTGGACGTGTTCATCGACGGCGACCGCGTCACCGCGCGTGTGGGGGACGAAGTGCTGGAGTGCGCGATCGGCGAGCGCATCGAGGTGGCCGACTGACTCGGGGCGCCGTCGGCGCGGGCGCGATGCGACCAGGGCCCGGGGGAAGCACGCCCCCCGGGCCCTGGTCGCTTCTC
>CAMLEQ010000491.1 GCA_946479015.1 uncultured Gemmatimonadota bacterium
CGGCACGCGCTGAAACAAAGCACGGTCCGCCGCCGTGAGGAGAGAGCCCTCGCCACCCGTCTCGGGGAGAGCTCGGATGGAAGTCATCACGCGCGCCCCGCGCGCGGTTCCCGCGGAGCGGCCGGCCGTCTCCGCCGCCGGTTCCCACGCGCCCTTCCTCGCGCTGATCGCGTATCTCGCGGTCGTGAAGCTCGCGCTCGAGCACCTGCTCCCGGCGAGCTTCGGCGCGCACGCGCTCGCCGCGGTGTTCACCTGGCCCGTGATCGGCGTGGTGACGGCGGCCGGGCTGGTGGGGATCTCGCTCGCCGCGCGCACCGGCTTCCCCGGCGTGTGGGACCCCGCGGTGCCGCTGCGCGAGCGACTCGCGCTCCCCGCGAGCCTCGGCTTCGCCCTCGGCGCCGTGGCGGTGTTCGTGGATTCGTTCACCGGATCCGCGGCGGCCGCGTCATCCGCGCTGGGGATCCCATCCGTCCACGTCCCCTTTCCCGCCGGAGCGCTCATCTATCCGGGCGTCGCGATCGCGGCCGGCGTGCTGTTCCATCTGCTCCCTCTCCCGCTCCTGCTGTGGGGCGCGTCCCGGGCGGGGATCGACATCTGGCGGCGCGAGACGGCGTTCGTCATCGCCGCCGTGCTGGTGGCATCGGTGGAGCCGCTGGCGATGGACCTGCGGATGCGCGCCGCGCCGGGAGCGATGGCGGCGCTGATCGCCGAGGACTTCGTGCTCGGCCTCTCGCAGCTCTGGGTGTTCCGGCGGGCGGGGTTCGGCGCGTCGGTGGTGCTGCGGGTGGTGTTCTACGCCGTGTGGCACGTGGCCTGGCCGCTGCTCTGAGCGCGCGAGCGCGCCGCGGTCGGCCCGACTGGCCGCGGCTACTCGTCCGCGCGCATCGCGCGCACCGCGCCGCGCACCAGCCACACGCCCACCGCGATCGCCACGACGGCGCCGGCGATCACCACCACGCACTGATGGCATCCGGCGCGGACGCCCGCGGCATCGCGGATCCCGAGCGCGACCGCGCCCACGATGAGCACGAGCCCGATCGCTCCGCCGAACACCGCGAGCGCATGGGCGAGCGCCGCGTCTCTCACGGCGCCGCTCCCTCGGCGGCGCCAGGGAGCGGTCCGGCGTTTCCGGGGCCGCAACTGTACGCGACCCCCTCGAGCGCGCCGGCGCCCTGCACCTCCCACGAGTCCAGGCGCGGGTGCGCGGGAGCGACGATCGTGGTGGCGGCGCCGAAGTCGAGGGTGAGGTCGCCGCCGCGCGCCACCGTCACCGCGCGCAGCGGGCGTCCGAGCAGCGAGAGCAGCGGCGCGAGCGCCGGCGCATCGGAGGGGTCGAGCGTGCGCACGCTCCCCTCGCCCACGCGGAGGGTGAACGGCGCGCCGAGGCGGATCTCGAGCGATCCGTCGAGCGACCAGCTCTGGAGGCGCACGGTGGTGGTCTCCACCACGAGCTGCGTGACGCGGTGATCGAGGAGCACCCAGTGGTGCTCGTCGGACGATTGGATGAGCGACGCCTGCACGACGGAAGCGGCTGGAGGACGAGTCGGCGATCGGCGGCTCCCGGCGCACGGGAGCGGACGCATCCGGGCCCGTGCGTGTCGATCGCCGCCGCGCTCAGGGAAGATACTCGCTCATCCAGCGGCGCGCGGCGTACAGCCCGACCCCCGAGCCTATGCCGCTCAGGATGACCGCGGTCATGATTCCCACCTTCGCGCCGACCCACCACCCGAGCGCGCCGCCCACGGTGGTACCGATGAAGCCGATGAGTCCCCGCACCTCAGCGGCTCCGCCGCTGGCGTCGCGGCACGAGGAGTGTGCGGGGGCTCGGTGTGGGGAGGTGCCGATGCATGCTCGCTCCGTTGGAGTACCGGCGCGCGCGATGCGGCGCGCCACCCCGCACGATGCCGAGGTGGCCCGCTACTGTCCAGGTTGGCGAGCGTCTATCGTCGCTTCGGCGGGCGTCCGGTGCGGCGCAGTTGCTTGAGCCACGAGCGCGCCGCGGTGAGCGCCTTGCGTTGTCCGCCGTAGCGGGCATCGCCGAAGAACGCCGTGAACTTCGGGCGCCAGCCGCGCTCGGTCTGCTGGTAGTTGACGCGCACGACGTAACCATGCGTGCGTGTGCTCGGCTGGTCGACGCGAGTGATCCCCGGTTCGGAGAGGGGATTCGGAGAGCGCCGCTTCACGGTGCGGGAGCGAGTACGGGTGACGGGCATTGTCGGCGTGGGGTCAATGAGGATTAGAATATGCCAACCGAGCGGCCCGCCCGCCAGAACCGCGACGCTATGGCGTGAGTGGCGCCACGACGGCGCGGGGACAACGGCAACGTTCCGGGCGCTAGGCAGTATCCACTGGGGTATTCACTAGCAATGACGGCCCGCTCCTGCAAGGGGAGGATCGCTCAAATTGTCGTAATTTTTTCCCCCGACGCCCATCACGCGGCACAATGCGGGGGGATCGCCTCCCGACGCAAGCGTGACATCCCTGACTAGGGGCCCACTGGAAGAGACCGCTTGACAACGACTTCCCCCACACCCGGGGGTTCTTGTGCGGTTGACGGATCGCGCTTATGTTCGTGATGCGACGCACGCGTCGATAACGACGTGGCTTGTTCCGAGTAGGTACGGGGGCCTGGTATCGCAGGTCCCGTTTTTTTTCTCCCGATTTCGCGTCGCGTTCCGAGGCACGTTGCCCCGGCGGGAGCGGAGCCCATCGTGAGGGCGAGTGATCACGAGCCAATCCGTGGTCGGTCCGTACGGCATACCCGCACTCCGACGACACGAAACAGAGGGTTCGAGCATGCGTACGACCGGGACCGTGAAGTGGTTCAATGACGCGAAGGGCTTCGGCTTCATCACGCCGGAGAACGGCCAGAAGGACTGCTTCGTCCACCATTCCGCCATTCAGGGGAGCGGCTTCAAGTCGCTCGCCGAGGGTGAGCGAGTGGAGTTCGACATCGTGCAGGGCACCAAGGGGCCGGCAGCCGAGAACGTGAAGAAGCTCGGACGCTGACCCATGATCGAAGTCCGGCTCGGCGACGACGACCGTCTGGATTGGGCGCTCAAGCAGTTCAAGCG
>CAMLEQ010000492.1 GCA_946479015.1 uncultured Gemmatimonadota bacterium
CCATTCTCGGGGTTGGGGGTCAGGGGCCGGGGGCCGGGGGGATCTTGGGGACCCCGGGCCCCGGGGTGGGGAGAGGCGGACCAAGGAACGTGACGGGGCGCCGGCAAATGCCGGCGCCCCGTCGCACTTCCACATCGGTGCTCTTGCAGTGCCTGGCCCCTCACCCCGGCCTCCCGAGATCCCCCCGGCCCCTGGCCCCCGGCCCCGAGCCTCACCGCCCCTCGTGGAACAACACGAGCGCCTTCACGAACACCTGCCACACCGCCCATGCGAGCGGGATGCCCACGAACAGCCAGGCGACCGTGAGCTTCAGCATCGACAGCGGATCCGTCGGTGTCGCGTAGCGCACCTCGGACGACGTCGGATCGGTCATGTCACGCTCCTCTCGGGGCCGCCGGCGCGGTGCCGCGCGGCGCGGTGTCCGCCGCGGAGATGTCGAGCGCGCGCCCCAGATAGTGATACTTCGCGTTCACCGGGCGAACGAGCAGGTTGCAGACGAATCCCACCAGCAGCAGCGCGGACATCAGATACATCGTGATGTCGTACGCGTGCGCGCGCGGCACGCCGGCCGCGATCTGCTCCTCGCGGATGTAGTTCACGAGCACCGGCCCGAGAATCCCGGCCGCCGACCAGGCGGTGAGCAGCCGGCCGTGGATCGCGCCCACCTGCATCGTGCCGAACAGGTCGCGCAGGTACGCCGGGATCGTCGCGAACCCCCCGCCGTACATCGAGATCAGGATCGCGGCGATGATCACGAAGAGCAGCACGTTCCCTGCCGCGCCCACGTGCGGAATGCTCGCGTAGAGCACGGCACCCAGCGCGAAGAACGTGAAGTACGTCGCCTTGCGGCCGATGTAGTCGGAGAAGCTCGACCAGCCGAAGCGCCCGGCCATGTTCGCGAGGCTCAGCAGGCTCACGAATCCGGCCGCCGCCGCCGGCGTCACGCGTCCGCGGAAGATCTCCTGGATCATCGGCGAGGCCTGCTCCAGGATCCCGATCCCCGCCGTCACGTTGAGGCAGAGCACCAGCCAGAGCAGCCAGAACTGCGGCGTGCGCATGGCCGTGTTCACCTCCACGTTCGCCGTGGTCACCAGCGCGCGCGGCGTGGCGCTCACGGCGGTGCGCGCCGGCTTCCATCCGGGGGCCGGGACTCGCACGGTGAAGACGCCGAACATCATGTAGATGAAGTACAGCGTCCCCATCGTCATGAACGTGGGCGCCACCCCCTGCGGGGCGACGCTCTTGTACTGGCTCATGAGGAAGACCGAGAGCGGCGATGCGATCATCGCGCCCCCGCCGAAGCCCATGATCGCCATCCCCGTGGCCATCCCGGGGCGGTCCGGGAACCACTTGATGAGCGTGGACACGGGAGAGATGTACCCCAACCCGAGGCCGATCCCCCCGAGCACCCCGTAGCCGAGGATGAGCAGCCAGAACTGGTGCAGCACCACCCCGAGCGACGCGACCCAGAATCCGCCGCCGAAGCAGAGCGCCGCCGTGAACATCGCGCGGCGCGGTCCCACGCGCTCCAGCCATGCGCCGAACGCGGCGGCGGAGAGGCCGAGGAAGACGATCGCGGTGCTGAAGATCCACGCCAGCGTGGCGAGGGACCAGTCGCCGGGAGCGGATGCGCTCCCGCCGATGAGGCGGGAGAGCGGGATCTTGAAGACGCTGAACGCGTACACCTGGCCGATCGAGAGATGGATCGCGAGCGCCGCAGGCGGAACGAGCCACCGGTTGTAGCCCGGCTTCGCGATGGAATGCTCCCGGTCGAGGAAGGACAGGACGGCCATGTCGTCGACCTCCACGAAAGGTGAGTCGCTCGACCGCGAAACTACTGCTCGCACCCGAGAGGCGCCACTACCATCGAGGCTGCCTCCCGATTAGAATTGGGGACGTTCGCGCCGCCATCGGCCGCGTACGGTCGCGTAGCTCAGCTGGTTAGAGCGCTGGTCTCACATACCAGAGGTCCGGGGTTCGAGTCCCTGCGCGACCACTGCACGAAACACGAAACGCCCCGGCATCCAGATGAACGTGGATGCCGGGGCGCTTCTGTTCCCGGGGCTACGCGGGAGGGCCGCTCATCGGCCGCGCCGCGTCACCCCTCGTCGACGGGCCGGACCCCTCCCCGCGCTTCCACGTAGCGGGTGCCACACACCGTGCACGCCGTCTCCGTCCCCGGCGCCACCGTCGCCTCCAGCGGCAGCCGCTCGCCGCACCGGCACATCCACCCGGCCACGCGCGCCGGCACGCCCACGACCATCGCGTACGCCGGCACGTCGCGCGTCACCACCGCGCCGGCCCCGACGAACGCGTACTCGCCGAGCGTGTGCCCGCACACCACCGTCGCGTTCGCCCCCACCGTGGCCCCGCGCTTCACCAGCGTCTGCCGGTACTCGTGCTTGCGCGAGACGTGGCTCCGCGGGTTCAGCACGTTCGTGAACACCATCGAGGGCCCGAGGAACACGTCGTCCTCGCACGAGACGCCCTCGTACAGGCTCACGTTGTTCTGCACCTTCACGTTCCGGCCGAGCCGCACGCGCGGCATCACCACCACGTTCTGCCCGAGGCTGCACCGCTCGCCGATCTCCGCGCCGGCCATCACGTGGCAGAAGTGCCAGATCTTCGTCCCCGCCCCCACCACCGCGCCCGCGTCCACGTAGCTCGACTCGTGCGCCGAGCCGCCCCCCGCCAGCTCGCGCATCTCGCTCGCGCCGCCGCGCGTCGGGCCCGCCGCCGCCCGCGCGCTCATGCGTGCGGCTCCTGGCGCGCGAAGGTGCGCAGCGGGAGCGCGACCTCGTGCGCGGCGCGCGCCGACTCGTAGATCCCCAGGATCAGCTCCAGCGACTTGCGCCCCTCGCGCCCGTCCGTCCCCGGCGCCGCCTTCCCCTCGAGCACCTTCACCACGTTCGCGTAGTACGGCCGGTGCCCCGACCCGTAGACCGACAACGGGTTCGGCGCCTGGCGCAGCAGCTCCGCCTCCCGGTCCAGATCGTCGTAGCTCGCGAACTCCCAGTGCTCGATCCGGTTCAGCGCCGTCCCCCCCACCTTCACCGTCCCCGTCTC
>CAMLEQ010000493.1 GCA_946479015.1 uncultured Gemmatimonadota bacterium
AACGCGTGTGGCGTGTGGGGAACTGACGGGCAGAGGAGGGAGGTACGGCGCGTGTAGGGCGGGATGTAGAGAGAGCTCACCTACAGCCGAGCCTACACGCGCTCTACCTACCTTCTCTTCCCGTCAGTGCCCTACACGCGACACGCGTTTCATGGTTTTCTAGCGACTAGGTCCTAGCGCCCCTACCACCTTACGAACCTCCCCACTCGGCACCGCATATACGATCCGCCCACCACTCTCTCTCGCCCCCCCGTACACCACCCCCACCACCTCCCCCCCCGTATCGAACACCGGGCTCCCACTCGACCCTTCGCCGGCGTAGGCATCGATCTGGAGCACGGTCGCGAGATTCTTGCTCACCGTGCCCGCCACGAGGGTGGAGCGCGCGGTGATCCTCGTGCCGCTCCCCTCCATCGGCGTCTCCGTGCCGAGCGGGTAGCCGATGATCGCCACCGCCTTTCCCACGCGAGCGGCCGCGGCGCTCGGCGCCACGCCGGCGACGGTGGGGAAGGGGCCATCGGCATCGAGGTGGAGCACCGCCAGGTCGGCGTCGCCGCTCACGCTCACCACGTGCGCGGGGAGCCACGCCTTGGTGTCGCTGAAGATCACCGCGATCCGCGTGGGACGCTCCCCGCCGGCGCGCGCCACCAGGTGGCGATTGGTGACGATGGTGCCATCATCGCGGACGCAGAAGCCCGAGCCGCTGAACATCGAGCCGTCGCGCCACTCCACCGCGATCAGCGTCACCGCCGGCCCGTTGCGGTCGGCGATCGCCGAGTAATCCACCTGCGCCGCGGTGAGCATGGCGTTCCGCCGCGACTCCAGCGCGTGCAGCTCGGCGGCGAGGGAGTCGGCGCGCGCGCCGGGGCGCGCGCTCGAGAGCGTGCCCCGCAGCGTGTCCGTGACCGCCTTCGACGCCGCGAGGGAGGAGTCGAGCCCCTGCACGCGTCCGGAGAGCGACGCCACGCGCTGCGCGTACGAGTGGGCGAGCGAGTCGTTGGCCCGCGCCAGCGCCGCGAGCCGCGACTCCCGCGCCCGCGATCCGCGCCCGCCCATCCAGTACGCGCCGGCCACGCCGACGGCGAGCAGCGCGCCGACCAGCGCGGGAAGCGGGAAGCGGGAAGCGGGAAGCGCGCGGGACTCGGGACTCGGAACTCGGGAGTCGGGAGCGGACTGCGCGCGCGGCGGCGCGTCCGCGCCGCCCACCGCGCGCGATTGTGCGGAGTGCGCCCGCACGGACGCGCTCCGCGGTCCATCCCCGGCCCCTGGCCCCTGGCCCCCGGCCCCCTCCGCTTCCCGCTTCCCGCTTCCCGCTTCCCGCGCTTCCACCACCTGCACCGTCGGCCCATGCTCCCCGAACGCCACCACATCCCCCGCCCGCAGCGCATGCTCGCCCGCCAGGCGCGCGCCGTTCACCCACGTGCCGTTCCGGCTCCCCACATCGCGCAGCACCCACGCGCCGTCGCGCGCCACGATCTCCGCATGGCGCGCGGAGACGGCGAGTGCGCGTGGGGGGTCGAAGCGGAAGGCGGTGTGGGGGGGGCGGCCGATGGTGTGGGGGGTCGCGTCCACCCGCGCGGTATGGCCGGCGCGAGCGCCGCTGGCGATCAGGAGCTCGAGGCTCACGGGTTGCGCATCGTGCCCGCGGCCGTGGTGTCCACCGGAGCGGGCGCGCGCGGCGCGCTCTCGCGCCAGTGCCGCGCGGCGAGGAACACCAGCGCGAGCAGGAGCGTGGACGCGAGCGCGAGCAGCCAGGCGCGCGCGGTGTGGTCCATCCGGCGCGGCGGCGGGTCTCCGGCGTCGTCCACCACGCTCGCCTCGCGCGGCGTGGAGCGGCGGAGCGCGGCGCGCGCGGTCTCGAAGCGATGGCGCGGATGCGACGGCGTCTCCGTGCCCGGAAGCTGGAACGGTGCGTGTCCCACCGCATCGTCCGGCTCCGCGTCCGCCAGCCCGCTCCCCTCGAAGCGCGCGGCGATCACGGTGATGTTGTCCGGACCGCCGTTCTCGTTGGCCCGGTCGATCAGCTCGCGGCAGACGTCCAGCAGGTCCATCCCGCTCGACACCACCTCCGCGATCTCATCCTTCCGCACGAGACCGGACAGCCCGTCGGTGCACAGCACCAGCGTGTCCCCTCGCCGGAGCTTCTGGAAGGTGAGGTCGATCTTCACCACCGGCTCGGGGCCGAGCGCCTGGAGGATGATGTTGCGCCGCTCGCTGCGCTCCGCCTCGTCGGGGGTGAGCTCCCCCGCCTCGATCAGCCGCTGCATGAGCGACTGGTCCTTCGTGATCTGGCGCGCCACGGCATCGCGCACGAGGTACGCGCGACTGTCCCCCACCTGCGCGAGGTAGAGCGTGTCGCCGAGCAGGCCGGCGATCGTCGCCGTGGTGCCGAGGCCGCGGTACTCGGGGTGCTCGAGCGCGAACGAGTAGATGCGCCCGTTCGCCGCCTCGGCCGCGCTCTTGATCGCCGTCGCGAACGCTTCGGGATCGGTGCGCTCGCTGCGCGTCCAGCGGTCGCGGAGCTGCTCGTAGACGGTGTTCACCGCGAGCTCGCTCGCGATCTCCCCGGCGGCGGCGCCGCCGAGCCCGTCGGCGACCATGAACAGCGTGCCGCGCGGTCCCACCACGTGCGTGCGCACCTCCGGCTGGAGCGACGCGTTGTCGGTGGAGAGATCGGCCACGAGGAACGCGTCCTCGTTGTGCTCGCGCGTCCGCCCCACATCGGTGCGGCCGAACACGTGGACGATCACTTCACCGGTCGAGGCCTGCGGCGGTTCGGCGGGGATGGTCACGAGCGATCGGGTCGTGTGGTGACGGTCACTTGCACTCTTGATCGTAAAGGTACGCGATGCTCGTCGCGTACTTGTGGCCGCGTGCCGCCTTGAGCCCGTTCAGGATGGTGCACGCGCGCTGCTTCGGCGTACTGCTCCCCGTGCGCTCGGCGCGCTGGAAGAGTCCCTCGCTCACGTGATACAGCGCCGTGATGCTGTCGTCCAGGGTCGGAAGCCGCTTGAGCGCGCGCCCGAGGATGCGCAATGCGCGCTCCGTCTCCTGTCGCTCCAGCA
>CAMLEQ010000494.1 GCA_946479015.1 uncultured Gemmatimonadota bacterium
TCGAGCTTCGCGCGCGCGAAGGTCTCGTCCGACTGCGGATCGCTCTGCGCCGCCGCCGGCAGGCCGAGCGCCTCGAACTCGCGCCGCCGGCCGGCGCGCACCGCTTCCACGAGATCCGGATCGCCGTGCTCGATGAAATAGAGGAACGGCGCCGTCTCGCCGTACTCCTCCCCCATGAACAGCAGTGGAATGTACGGCGACAGGAGCACGAGCGCCGCCGAGAGCCGGAGCCGCTCCGGGGGCACGAGCGCGGCGAGCCGCTCGCCGAGGGGGCGGTTCCCCACCTGGTCGTGGTTCTGCGCCGCGACGACGAACCGCTGCCGCGGTACCCCCGCCGACGAACGGCCGTGCATCCGGTCGCGGTGCGGCGCGTAGCGGCGCGCGTAGAAGAACGGCTCGCGGTAGACGTCGGCGATCGTCGCGATCCCCTGGAAGTCCTGATAGTAGCCGTGCCGCTCTCCGGTGAGCGTCGCGTGGATCGCGTGGTGCACGTCGTCCGCCCACTGCGCGTCCAGCCCGTACCCCCCCTGCTCCGGGGGCTTGATGAGGCGCGGGTCGTTGAGGTCGCTCTCCGCCATGAGCTGCACCTTCCGGCCGAGGCGGCGCCCGAGCTCGTGCACCTCGTCCGAGAGCTCCTCGAGGAAGGCGAGCGCCCCGAAGTCGAAGATCCCCTGCACCGCGTCGAGCCGGAGCGCGTCGAGGTGGAACTCCGAGATCCAGTAGAGCGCGTTGTCGTGCGCCCACTCGCGCACCGCGTCGCTCCCCGCGCCGTCGTAGTTGAGTGCGCGCCCCCACGGCGTGCGGTACACGTCGGTGAAGTACGGACCGAACTGGTCGAGGTAGTTCCCCTCCGGCCCGACATGGTTGTACACGACGTCCAGCACGACGCCGAGTCCGTGGCCGTGCGCCGCGTTCACGAGCCGCCGCAGCCCTTCCGGGCCGCCGTACGCGTGGTGCGGCGCGTACAGGTGCACGCCGTCGTAGCCCCAGTTGCGCCGCCCGGGGAACTCCGACACGGGCATGATCTCGATCGCCGTCACGCCGAGCGCGGCGAGCTGGCCGAGGCGCGGGATGACCGCGTCGAAGGTGCCCTCGGGGGTGAACGTGCCGACGTGCAGCTCGTAGAGCACGAAGTCGGGGAGGTTCACGCCCGGCCAGTCGCCGTCCTCCCACGCGAAGGCGCCGGGATCCACCACCTCGGAGAGCGCGTGCACGCCGTCGGGCTGCGAGCGGCTGCGCGGATCGGGGAGCGGATCGCCGCCGTCGAGCCGGAAGCCGTACCGGTCCCCCGCCACGACCTCCGGCACCATCGCCGACCAGACCCCACGCTCGCCGTCGAGCCGCACGAGCGGGTGGTCGCCGGCGGCGCGCCCCGTCGCGACGTGCACGACGACCTCCCGCGCGCGCGGCGCCCACACGCTGAACGTCACCCCCTCGGCGGTGATCGTGGTGCCGCGCATCATCCGCCACGCGGTGCGCGGCGTCTCCACCCGCTCGCGCGGCTCGAGGGTCGGCGGGAAGGTCACGCGCCCACCGGTCCGATCGCGCCGATGCGCTCGGGTCCGCCCGGCGGCATCAGGCGGAACCAGTAGAAGTCGCGCCCGGTCAGCGTGAGCCGGTAGGGCCGCTCCTCGACCACCGGGAACGCGAAGCCGCTCCAGAGCTCCACCGGCGCCCAGCCGAGGAACTCGGAGAGGTCGAGATCGACGTACTGCGCGTGGCGCGCGAGGTTGCTCACGCAGAGGATCACCTGATCCTCCCAGCGGCGGAGGAAGGCGAGCACGCGCCGGTTGGCCGGCAGGAGCGGCTCGAAGGAGCCGCGGCCGAACGCGGCGTACTGGCGGCGCAGCCGAACGAGCGAGCGCACCCAGTGCAGCAGCGAGGTCAGCATGCTCTCCTGCGCCTCGACGTTCACCGTCTGGTAGCCGTACGGCGGGTCGACGATCACCGGATAGTAGAGCGCGGCGAACTGCACCGTCGAGAAGCCGGCGTTGCGGTCGGCGCTCCACTGCATCGGCGTGCGCACGCCGTTCCGGTCGCCGAGGTAGATGTTGTCGCCCATGCCGATCTCGTCGCCGTAGTAGAGCACCGGCGAGCCGGGGAGCGACATCAGGAGCGCGTGCATCAGCTCGATCTCCTTGCGCCCGTTGTCCATCAGCGGGGCGAGGCGGCGGCGGATGCCGACGTTGACGCGCATGCGCGGATCCTTCGCGTACTGCGCGTACATGTAGTCGCGCTCCTCGTCGGTCACCATCTCGAGCGTGAGCTCGTCGTGGTTGCGCAGGAAGATCGCCCACTGGCACTGCGACGGGATCGCCGGCGTGCGCTCCATGATGTCGATGATCGGCGTGCGGTCCTCGCGCGCGACCGCCATGTACATTCGCGGCATCACCGGAAAATGGAACGCCATGTGGCATTCGTCGCCGTTGCCGAAGTACTCGCGCACGTCGGTCGGCCACTGGTTCGCTTCGGCGAGGAAGATCCGTCCGGGGAATTCGGCGTCGAGCACGGCGCGGAGCTTCTTCAGCACCGCGTGCGTCTCGGGGAGGTTCTCGCAGCTCGTCCCCTCGCGCTCGACCAGGTACGGGATCGCGTCGAGCCGGAGGCCGTCGACGCCGAGCCGCAGCCAGAAGCGCATGACGTCGAGCACGCCGTCGAGCACGGCCGGATTGTCGAAGTTGAGGTCGGGCTGGTGGCTGAAGAAGCGGTGCCAGAAGAACTGCTGCGCCACCGGATCCCACGTCCAGTTCGACGTCTCCGTGTCGGTGAAGATGATGCGGGTGCCGGCGTACTTGTTCGGGTCGTCGCTCCACACGTAGAACTCGCGCTCGGGCGACCCTTTGGGGGCGGTGCGCGCGCGCTGGAACCACGGGTGCTGGTCGGAGGTGTGGTTGATGACCAGCTCGGTGATGACGCGGAGCCCGCGGGCGTGGGCGGCGTCGAGGAAGGCGACGACGTCGTCGAGTGAGCCGTAGTTCGGGTGCACGCCGGTGAAGTCGGCGATGTCGTAGCCGTCGTCCTTGAGGGGCGACGGATAGAACGGCAGCAGCCACACCGCCGTCA
>CAMLEQ010000495.1 GCA_946479015.1 uncultured Gemmatimonadota bacterium
TCGAGCGCGAGCGCCACGGCGAGGCCGCCCTGGCCGAGCAGCGCGCGCCCCCAGTCCGGGCCGAGCGCGGGGAGCTGGTCGTTCACGCGCGCGCCGAGCCGCGCGCCCCCCACCTTCCCCAGCACCCGCAGCAGGAGGAAGAGCACCACGGGCACTTCCCACCACGTCATCCCACTCGGCCGCCACGCCGCGCCGGCGAACACGAGCATCACGAAGTAGAAGGGGCGCTCCGAGCTGGCGAGCGTGCGCGCGATCGCCTCGCGGCTGCGCGACGTGTTGATGAGCATCGCGCCGACGATCGCCGACGTCAGCACCGGCGAGAGGTGCAGGTACGCCGCGGCGCCGCTGGCGAGGATGATCGCGCCGGCGAGGGAGATGAACAGCCGGTCGACGTTGGTCTCCCCGCCGAGGAAGAGGTGGAAGAGCGCGCCCCCCACCACGCCGATCCCGATCGAGATCACCGCCCACTCGGTGGCGGTGACCGCGCGCGCCGCCGCGTTGTCCGCCGGGTGCCGCAGGCAGAAGAGGAGCCCCATGGTCACGATCCCCACGAGCGCGTCCACCGCCGTCGCCACCTGGAGCTGCCTGACTATCGGCTTGCGCTGCACGCCGAGCCGGCGCGTCACCACCTCGATCCCCGCGGGCGCGGACACGGCGGCGATGGCGCCGAGCGCCACCGCCGGGAGCACGGCCTCGTGCAGCGGCGCGCCGGCGATCCACGCGATCGCGTACGTCGATGCCCCCGCCACCACGAACGCGGTGGTCAGCGCCTCGATGAACGAGAGCCGGTACACGATCCCGGGGATGCGCACGAGGGTGGGGAGAGAGAACTGTGTCCCCACGATCGCGCCGATCCATCCGAGCGCGAGAGTGATGAGCGGCCCGAAGCCGGTCATCGTCCGCTCGGACAGCACGCCGGACACCTGCGGCCCGAGCAGGATGCCGAGCAGCAGGTACTCGGCGCCGCTCACGAGCAGGTAGCGCTTCGCCAGCCAGTCGAACGCGACGTGCGCCGCGAGGTACGCGAGCGCGACGGCGAGCACGAGGATGAGCGGGGCTGGGAGCATGGATCAGGGGCGTGCGCGAGTCATGGAGGGGGAGCGGGCACGGTTCGCGCCCGCTCCCGCGAACGGCTCACGGCCGTTCGCACTTGGAGTCGTCGAACGCCCGATTGACGCGCTCCATCTTCCCGACGAGCGAGCGGTAGCGCGCCAGCCGGACGGTGTCGAGCGTGTCGGCGAGGGAGCGATGCAGCGTCGCGAGGGAGATGAACGTCTCGTCCGCGGTGCGATAGCCGACGCCGAGCCCGCGGCAGGTGAGACGCTGGAGCGAGAAGTCCTGCGCGCGGTCGTTGAAGTTGCGGATGGAGTGATCGAGCGAGTCGGCGAGCGAGTCGAACTGGCGGACGCGCGGATCGCTCGACGGCGGCGCCGCCGCGCCCGCGGCCGCCGCATCGGCGTCGAGATTGTCGCCGATGTTCCCCGCGTTGCCGGCGGTGGTGTCCGCGGCCGCCGGGGCGGCGCCCTCGCCCCCGCGCATCGACCCGGCCGCGCCGGAATCGCCGATCCCCGCGGCCGCGCTCTCCGGCGCGCCGCCGCTCGCGCTGCTCCCCCCCGCGGCGGAATCGGGCGCGCCGCGCTCCCCACCGCGCGCGCTGTCGGTGGAGATCATGGGGGAGGGGAGGGGCGCGGAGTCGCCGATGACCCCCGGCCCTGTCGCGGCGGCGGAGCCGGTCGCGGCCGGTGCGGCGGGAGCCGACGCGACCCCTCCCCCCCCGATGCCGGGAAGCTCGGGGAGCCCGCGCTGGTTCCAGTAGAACACTCCGGCGCCGGCGGCGAGCGCGCCGAAGAGGACGCCGGCCACCACGCCGAGGCGCATGCGCCGGCGCATCGGTGGAGGCTCGGCCGCGAAGTCGTCGGCCCACTCGGGAGAGGGGCCGGGGATCATCACCGGGAGCGACGACGGAGCGCCTCGCGCACCCTCCCCTGCATCCGCGCCGGGGAAGCTCCCGAACCCCGGGGAACGGAGCGGGGGAAACGGAGGGGGCGGAGGGGGCGGCGCCGCGCCCGCGCCCCCGGGAATCCCCGGCTCTCCCATCGCGCCGGGCGGCGTCGAGGCCGGGGCGGGGGCGGGGGCGCCCCAGATCGGTCCGTCCGGTCCCCACGCCGGTGCGGCGGTGGGGGACGGCTGCGCACCAGCGCCGCCACCAGCACCGGTGCCCGGCGCCGCCGCCGGCGCGCCCGGCGGCATCCCCGGGCGCGCGTTGCGTGGCGGGACGTACGGACGCCGCTCGGAGGTGTCGCGCTCGACGAGGGCGTCCGTGGAGTAGTTCACCCAGTCGATGAGCGTGCGCTTGCGCCCTCCATCCAGGAACGCCTCGACGTCGAGCAGCTCGTGGAAGGGGATGTGCACTCCCACCGCTTCGGGGCCGCCGGGGAGGGGACGGAAGAACGCCCCCGTGGGCGCGTTCCCCGACGTGGCGATCACGAGCCCCGCCTGCCACGGCTCGGTGAAGCGCGCGCGATGGGTGTCCAGGTCGAGGCGCGTGGGGTGTCCGCCGACGAACGGCGCGCTGTGGTACCACCCCGCGAGGAGCGCGCGCCGGCGGCGGACCTCGAGCTGCACGCCGAGCCATTCCTCCTCGGGGATCTGCACCGGCTCTTCCTCGGGGATGACGTGCCCCGTGCGGATCGCGGCGTTCACCACGAGGTAGCGCGTGGACGTCTCCGGACACTCGTAGAGCTCTCCGATGAGGAAGCCGAGGAGCTCCTTGTCCGGATCGGAGCCGAGATGGCGCATCACCTCGCGCAGCGCGCCCTGCGTGATGAAGAGCGCGAGATCATCGATCACCCTGGGCCCCATAGGCACACCCACCGGCGTCCATCGAATGGAACGCGCCAGCGGGATCGGCTTACGGTAGGGGACGGCGGGTGAGCGCATGATGCAAGATACGTTGCGAAAGGAGGTGGGGAAATCTAGGCACTAGGACCTGGTGGCTAGACCACCATGAAACGCGTGTGGCGTGTGGGGAACTGACGGAATGAGGAGCGAGGTAGAGCGCG
>CAMLEQ010000496.1 GCA_946479015.1 uncultured Gemmatimonadota bacterium
GTAAGCGCGACGCCGCCAGAGCCACACCCCCGCGTCACGCCAGTACCAGGAGCCCTGCCACGCCCTCGCGTCTCGCGCCCCGCGCCCCGCGTCCCATGGTGTTCCACCCGCCGTCGCCTAGATTTCAGGGGACATGGCTCGCCCCACCTACTCGGTCGACACCGCCAATCGCAGCCTTCCGCTCGTCAGCCGCATCGTACGCGACATCGTCGAGCTCTATCCGCGATGGCGCGCGCGCGTGGAGGAGATCGAAACGATCGCCGCGGGCGTGAGCATTGCGGAGGATGGGGAGCGGGTGCGCCGGCTGGAGCGGGAGGCGCAGGAGATCGCGCGGGAGATCGACGGGTGCATCCGCGAGCTACGCCAGCTCGGGCTCGAGTACCGGCTCCCCCTCGACTCCGGGCTCGTGGACTTCCCGGGCGAGATGAACGGCCGCGCCGTATGGCTCTGCTGGCGCCTCGGCGAGGAGGCGGTGGAGTGGTGGCACGAGCACGACGCGGGCTTCGCGGGGCGACGTCCGCTCGCGCCGCGCCTGGCCGGCTGATCCGGCCGCCCGAGCAACCGAACCCCTGAATCCCATGAGAACGTTCGAGTCCCCTGATGGCGTGGTGTGGAAGGTGGAGGTGCGATCCCCCGGCTCGAGCAACGCCATGGTGGTCTTTCTGCACCCCGACGGGCGCACCGCCCGCCGCGACCGCTACAACTGGTATCTCGCCCGCCACCCGGCGGGCGGCGTCACCGGACGCCTCGATCCCGAAACGGTCGAGCGCTCCCTGACCGATGCCGAGCTCGCGCTCCTCTTCCGCCGCTCCATGCTCATCTCGGCGGCCGACAACCCGCTCAGCATCCCGGTCACGAACTTCGCGGTGTGACCGGCGCCTGACGAGCGGCCGGGTACGGACACGAACGACGACGGCTCGCCGGTGCATCGCACTGGCGAGCCGTCGTCGCTCCAGGTGTCTCGCGCATCACCGCGCGCGCAGAGGCGACGCGCGCGGCGATGCGCCGCGTCAGTTCAGCACCCCCATCGCGCGCGCCACGTTGATCCGCCCCTTCCCGTAGAACGGATCGGTGCCGCTCTGCCCCAGGTCGTCCGCGGACTGCTGGATCGCCGCGCGGATCTGCCCGGGGTTGCGCCCGTAGCGCTCCACGAGCAGCGCCGCCAGCCCGGACACGTGCGGCGTCGCCATGCTCGTGCCGATGGCGCCGAGGGTGTACACGTGCGCGAGATCGGCCGCGCACACGCTCTTGGAGAACGTGTCGGTCGTCTCGTCGTACACCAGCCACGTGGTCGAGCAGGCCTGCCAGACGAACACCGCGGTGGACCCGTCGGGGGCGATGTTCCCGCCGGGCGCCGCGACGTTCACTGCCGAGCGTCCGAAGTTGCCGTAGGTCGCCGGCGCGTCGAGCGACGGGAAGAACGGACCGTTCACCGTCGTGGAGCTGGTCGGCCCGGTCGCCGCCACGCAGATCACCTTCGGGTCGTCGCACATCGCGGCGTACAGGTTCCCATCGTGATCGAGGTCGATCGCGTCGTTCCCCGCGGCGACCACCACCGTCACGCCGTGCGAGTGCGCGTAGTTCAGCGCGCGGTTGAACGCGCTCACGGCGCCGGGGTTGTCGTGCTTCAGGAAGTTGGAGCCGAGGCTCATGTTGATCACGTCCGCGCCGTTGTCGGTGGCGTACATGATCCCCTGGAAGACGCCGGTGTAGCTCCCCGAGCCGGTCGCGCCGAGGACCTTCACCGCCATGAGCGTGGTCCGCGCGGTGACGCCGGCCACCGCGAGCGCGTGACTCGACACGGTGGATGCCACGTGCGTCCCGTGTCCGTCGAGGTCGGTCACGTGGTTGCGCCCGGGGAAGAACGCATCCACGAGCGGCGCGTCCGTCGGCACGAAGGACGCCGAGTGGGCGAGGTCCACCAGCCCCTGCAAGTCGATGTAGGTGTAGTCGATCCCCGTGTCGAGGATCGCCACGTGCACGCTCGGCGAGCCGAGGTCGCCGGCCGCCCAGGCCGCCGGCGCGGAGATCGCGCGATAGCTCCACTGCCGCGGGAAGAAGAACGCCGTCGCCGGAGCGGTGGGGCTGTCGGCGTGCGCGTCGAGCGCGGTGGCCACTGCCTCGGTGTTCGCCGTGGAGAGCTTCTCATCGAGGGTGAACGTGGCGGCGTCGCTCACCGACTGCACCCCCTTCACCCGGGCCAGCGCCGACACGTTCTCATCGGAGATGCCGCTCACCACGGCGACGCCCACGGCGCCGTAGGTGGCGTCGAGCGATCCGCCGAGCGCGGCCACCTTCGCGGCGAACGATGCGGGGACGCCGGTGCCCCCGAACACCACCATGCGGCTCGCGCCGGTGCCGCGGGCGGATGCGACGGCGAGCGACGGCCGGGGGTGCGGCGCAAGAGGCACGGTCTGATCGGCGCAGGCGCCGAGGGCCGCGATGGCAGTCAGTGCAAGTACCGATCGGGCGAGCTGCATGAGCGAACCTCCAGTGGGTGGGCGTACGTGAGAGCGTGCAACGATCCAATTCGTGCACGGCAGCGCACGCCGCCCTGGAGGGCGCAGCGCTCGGCCGACGTTCACCACGACCAGGAGCTTGCCGGATGCTCGGACCCATGAGCTCGTCAGCGATGCACGCGACGAGATTGGCGAATCCTCATGATTCTCGAGTCCGGCGGATACTAGTGTTTTCTCCTTGGGTTCGGCAAGAGCGGCGGGCGCGAGCGGGGGAGGAGCGTCGGAGGGGCCGCGGCGCGCATCGGGGGAGGGGGCCCCGGGTGGGCGCCGGCGGCGCCGGTGGGGCTGTGGACGCCTCTCGTTCCGCCCCCCATATTCGAGCCCTCTCCTTCAACGGGGGTCATCCCAATGACTGACGCTGCTCGCGGTACGCGGGGCGCCATTCTGGCCGGGCTCACCATCCTGGCGATGGCGGCGTGTACGGGGGAAGAGAAGGGGCCCAACGGCACGCTCAAGCTTTCGGGCACCGTGCACATGGTGCAGTCGCAGGACGGCGGGACCTGCTGGAAGCTGGAGTCGTCGAAGGGGAAGA
>CAMLEQ010000497.1 GCA_946479015.1 uncultured Gemmatimonadota bacterium
GCGGGGGGCGGCGCGACTGCGCCGCCCCCCTCGCTGCCTCTCCCGAGTCCCGATTCCCGAGTCCCGAGTCCCGCGTCATTCCCGATAGCTCGCCCCACTCCCCGTATTGAACACCACCACCTCCGCATCGCGCGGCAGGCGGCCCGCGGCGAGCAGGGTGCGGCACACCGCGAGCGCGCAGCCCCCCTCCGGCGCCGCATCGATTCCCGTGGTGCGGGCGACGAGCGCCGTGGCCTCGCGAATCTCGCCCTCGCTCGCCGCTCCAGCCGCGCCATCGCTCTCGTACAGCGCGCGCAGGATGAGCCGATCGCCGAGCGGGCCGGGCACGCGCAGCCCGCTCGCGTGCGTCACCGGGTTCTCCCACGGCTCGGCGCGCTCCGCGCGCGCGGCGAACGCGCGCACGATCGGCGCGCACCCCTCGGCCTGCGCGCTCACCATGCGCGGGAGCGGCGCGCCCGCATCCAGCCACCCGATCCGCCGCAGCTCGTCGAAGCCCTTCCACATCCCGATCAGCCCCGTGCCGCCCCCGGTGGGATACACGATCACGTCCGGCAGCCGCCAGCCGAGCTGCTCGGCGAGCTCGAGCCCCATCGTCTTCTTCCCCTCGATGCGGTACGGCTCGCGCAGCGTGGACACGTCGAAGTAGCCGCTCTCCGCGGCGAACGCGCGCGCCGCGCGCCCCGCGTCGCCGATGTGGCCGGCCACGGTCAGCAGCTCCGCGCCGAGCGCGCGGATCGTCTCGAGGATGCCGCGCGGCGTGCTCTCCGGCGCGTACACGCGCACGGGGAGGCGCGCCGCCGCGCCGTACGCGGCGAGCGCCGCCCCCGCGTTCCCCGCCGTGGGCACCACCAGCCCGGGCACCCCGAGCGCTCTGGCGCGCGTGACGGCGGCGCTCATCCCGCGCGCCTTGAACGAGGCCGTCGGATTGAGCCCCTCGTCCTTGATCCACAGACGTCGCGCACCGATCGCGCGCGCCAGCTCCGCCGACTCGAGGAGCGGCGTCGCCCCCTCGCCGAGCGACACCGGCACCTCGCCATCGCGCAGCGGAAGCAGCGGCGAGTAGCGCCACATGTCCCAGCGCGCGCACAGCACGTCGCGCGAGTCGGGGAGTGATGCATAACGAACGAGCAGCGGGAGCCCGCACGCCGGGCACACGGTGGCGCGCGCGTTCCCCGGCTCCGCGTGGTCGCACGCGGAGCACTCGAGAGTCCAGTCGGTCACGGTCGGTCGTCGGTGGGAGGAATGGGAGCGTCGGTCTGGAGATCGGGCGTCGGCGCGATGGCGGCATCGCCGACCGCGGGGGCTTCGGAAGGGGTGGGCTCCGGCGGCGCCTCGGTGTCGGGCGCCGCGGACACCCCGGACGCCGCCGCGCCATCCGCCGCCGTCCCGTCCGACGGCGCGCCGCCCGCCGGCGTCCCGTTCAGCGCCTCGAGTACGCGACGCGCGCTCGCCAGACTGAAGCCGGGAAGCCGCGCGATGTCCTCCGCGCTCGCCTCGCGCACCCCCTGCACGCTGCCGAACGCGTGCAGCAGCGCCCGTCGCTTCTGCATCCCCACGCCGGGGATGCGCAGCAGCTCGGAGGTCACGGTGCGCATCGCGCGGCGCTTCCGGTTGTACGTGATCGCGAAGCGGTGCGCCTCGTCGCGCGCGCGCTGCAGCATGCGGAGCGCCGGTGAGCGCCGCGACAGCCGCAGCGACTCGCTCCGCCCGGGAACGAAGATCTCCTCCTCCCGCTTCGCCAGGCTGATCGTCTGCAGCCGGTCGAGCCCCAGCGCCTCGAGCGCCGCGCGCGCGGAGGCGAGCTGCCCCTTGCCGCCGTCGATCACCACCAGGTCGGGGAGCGGCTTCCCTTCGTCCACGCGCCGCGTGAAATAGCGCGTCACCACCTCGCGCATCGACGCGAAGTCGTCCGTCCCCTCCACGGTCTTGATGCGGAACTTGCGGTACTCGCCTCGCTTCGGCCGGCCGTTCTCGAACCACACGCACGACGCCACCGTGTCCGTCCCCTGGGCGGTGGAGATGTCGAAGCACACGAGCGAGCGCGGCACCGTCTGGAGGCCGAGCTCGCGCTGCAGCTCGTACACGGGATCCGCCGCCCGCTCCTCCGTCTCCGAGGTGGTGAGCTTCTGCTCCTCGAGCAGGTGTCGCGCGTTCTGCTCGGCCAGGTCGATGAGCGCCCGCCGTGGCCCCCGCTGCGGCACGCGCAACTGCGCGCCGCCGAGCGACTGCTCCAGCAGCTCGCGGTCCTCGAAGTCGAACGGGACGAGCAGCTCGGCGGCGCGCTCCTGTGCGACGAGGTACGAGCGCGCCAGGTAGGCGCCGAGCACCGCCGCGTCTTCCTCTCCGTCGATGTTCTCGACGAGCTGGTGCTCGCGCGCGAGCAGCTTCCCGCCGCGGATGCGGAGCAGCGCCACGCACGCTTCGTCGCCGTCGCGGGCGTAGCCGATCACGTCGCGGTCGCCGCCCTCCACCTCCATCACCACCGTCGGCTCCTCCAGCCGCTCGAGATGCCGCAGCACATCGCGCATCTCCGCCGCGCGCTCGAAGTCGAGGTGTGCCGCGGCAGCCTCCATCCGCTCACGGACGCGCCGCGTCACCTCGTCCGCGCGCCCCTCGAGGTACAGCAGCACCTCGTCGATCATCGCGCGGTAGTCGGCCTGCGACTGCGCCAGGATGCACGGCGCCTTGCACCGCCCGATGTGGTAGTCCAGGCAGGCGCGCTCCGGCATCTCGCGCGGCATGTCGTACGTGCACGAGCGCACGGTGAAGATCCGGCGCACCACGTTCAGCGCGCGGCGCATCGCGCCCACGTCGGTGTACGGGCCGAAGTAGCGGCCGCCATCGTCCACCAGCCGCCGCGTGACGAACATGCGCGGGAACGGCTCCTGGACGGTGACCTTGATGTACGGGTACGACTTGTCGTCGCGAAGAACGATGTTGAAGCGCGGGCGATACTCCTTGATCAGGTTCGCCTCGAGGATCAGCGCGTGCGCCTCCGACGGGACGACGATCGTGTCGACGTCGGCCACCTGGCGCACCATC
>CAMLEQ010000498.1 GCA_946479015.1 uncultured Gemmatimonadota bacterium
TCCAGCCGACGGCGAGGAAGATGAGCGCCGTGAGCAGCACGGTGGCCACCGTCATTCCGGAGATCGGGTTCGACGACGAGCCGATCTGCCCGGTGATGCGGCTGGAGACGGTGACGAAGAGGAAGCCGAAGAAGATCGCCAGCAGCGCGCCCGGGATGTTGATCCCGATCTGCGGGAGCACCACCATCGCGATCGCGAGGATCGCGGTGCCGACGACCACGATCCCCATCGGCAGGTCTCGCTCCGTGCGGCGCTGGCCGTTCCCGCTCCGCACGCCGCGGAAGTCGCCGAAGCCGGCCACCAGCGCCTGGCCGATCGTCGGCAGCGCGCGGAGCAGGCTGATGATCCCCGCCGTCGTGACGGCGCCCGCCCCGATGTAGTAGATGTACTTCGACCAGACCTCCCCCGCATCCATGTCGCGGATGAGCATCGTGCCGGGGAAGATGGTCTGGGTGAGTCCCGCGCCGAACAGCTTGATCGAGGGGATGAGCACGAACCACGACAGCACGCCGCCCGCGAACAGGTAGCCGGCGATCCTGGGCCCGATGATGTAGCCCACGCCCGTGAGCTCGGGGCTGATCTCGGCGCGGATCTCGCCGAACATCTCCGTGCCCCCGGTCGGCAGCAGCCGGGTGAACGCGCGGCGCGGCACTTCCGCCCACAGGTGCATCCCGCTCGCGAGGAACTTGTACAGCGCGCCGAGGCCGAAGCCCATGAACACGGTCTTGGCCTGGACCCCGCGCTCCTCCCCCACGATGAGCACCTCGGCGCAGGCGGTGCCCTCGGGGTACTTCAGGTTCTTGTGCTCCTTCACGATCAGGCTGCGCCGCAGCGGGATCATGAGCAGCACGCCGAGGATGCCGCCCACGAGCGCCACCGCCGCCACCTTGGGCCACGGCAGGTCGTAGCCGAGGAGCAGCAGCGCCGGCAGGGTGAACACCGTGCCGGCGGCGATCGATTCGCCCGCCGAGCCGGTGGTCTGCACCATGTTGTTCTGCAGGATGGTGGCCGGCTGCTTCCCGAACGCGCGCGTGATGTACCGGAAGATCGTGATCGAGAGGACGGCGATCGGGATCGACGCGCTCACCGTCAACCCCACCTTCAAGGCGAGATACACGCTGGACGCCGCGAACACGAGACCGAGGATCACGCCGAGCACGATGGCGCCGGGCGTGAGCTCGGTGAGCTCCTGTCCGGCGGGGACGTACGGCTGGTGCAGCGCCTCGTCAGCGGCGAGGGGCACGCGGTCGGCGTCGGCGTCGAGCTTCGGCTGCGGGGACGTGGTCATGACGGCTCCGTTGGGGGTGGCGGACGCCGCAATATGCGCCGCGAGACCGGGGCCAGGCCAGATGGCGACCGGCGGATGCGGCCAGATCTCCACCGACGAGCTCCGCCCCGCACGACGCTATTCCTGCGCGCGGAAGCGCCGCCGCATGCGCACCGCCACCACGGCCGCTCCGGTCACGAGGAGCGCGGCGGGCACGAGCGTGCCGAGGGCGGCGATGAACCCGGCCACGAAGCCCACGAAGTTGCGCCACGCCTCGCGGAACGACTCGGCGAGGACTCCGCCGCTTCCGCGTTCCCCGACCACCGGCAGTGGCTCGTGCACGGTCACCGCGAGCGTGCTGGTGGCCGCGCGCGTGCGCAGGTAGCGCAGCCGTCCCTCCTGCCGCTCGATCTCCTCGCGAACGCGGGCCAACTCGCGCTCCACCGACAGCACGTCGGAGAGCTTGCCCGTGCGGGTGGCGAGGAGCTCCACCAGCCGTCCCTCCAGGCGCCGCGCGTTGGCCACGCGCGCGCCGACGTCCACGTACTCCTCCCCGACGTCCTGGGCGGTCACGTCCACGCTCTCGACCTGCCCGATGGGACGCAGCCCGGCGAGCGCCTCATCGAAGCGCGCGGCGGGAACCTTGATCTCGATCGTGGCGGTGTGCGTCTGGTCACGCCCCGCCTGGAGCGACACGTTCGCGACCCACCCCCCCACGCGCCGGGCGACCTCGCGCACCGCTCGCACGCCGGCGTCGAGCGAGTCCACCTGGACGCTCGCCCGTCCGCTGCGGATGATCATGGCGCCGGCAGCCGAATCCCCCGCCGGCGCCACCGCCGCGTCGGGAATGGGACCGCCGGCGGCGAACCCCTCGGAGGGGGGCGCGGCCTCGGGAGTGGGACGCGCCGCTGAAGGAGCGAAGGCGACCTCCGAGTCGGTCGCTCGGCGCTCCGCCACGCGTGGGCCGCGGTCGCCGCACGCCACGCCCGACATCGCGAACAGAAGCACCACCGGCCATCGCGGGATCATCGTGCATCTCCTGTGAAGTGTCCTCGGAGATGAGACGTCCCGCGCCGGCGCGCTGGCACGTGCGCCCGATTACGATTTCATTACGAGTGCGTGGAACCCCGAGCCTCGCGCCGGTCACCCCGCCGGCGCCGGCGGCGCCTCCGCGTTCGCCCCGATCGCCGCGAGTGCGGCGCGCAGCTGCCGGAGCAGCTCGTCCGGACGCTCGCGCTCGTCGTACACCACCGAGGTCGCCGCGCGCCGCAGCCAATCCGGGTGCCGGTCCCGCGCGTCGCTGCGCGTCACGATCACGGTGCGCACGTGCTCGAGCCGCGGGTCCTGCGCCACGCAGTCGAGCACGTGCGTCACCTCATCCCCCCGCATCGCGATGTCCACGAACAGCACCTCGGGGGGCGTCTCGTTGAGCGCGGCGATCGCTTCGTCCGCGGTCTCCGCCACGCGCACCGTGAACCCGAGCGAGACCAGCAGGTCGCGCATCAGCGCGCGCGCGTCGTAGTCATCGTCGAGCACCAGCGCGCTGTGCAGTGCCTGCGGTCGCCGCAGCCGCTCGAGCACATCGATGAGCACACGCCGGTCCACCGGCTTCACGAGGTAATCCGCCACGCCGAGCGAGAAGCCCAGCGAGCGCTCGGAGACGATGGACATGATGATCACCGGAATCCGCGACAGCTCGGGATCCGCCTTGATCTCCCGCAGCACCTGCCAGCCGTCCTTCTCCGGCATCATGATGTCCAGCGTGATCGCCA
>CAMLEQ010000499.1 GCA_946479015.1 uncultured Gemmatimonadota bacterium
TACAGCGTGTCGGTAGCGATATCCTCCGAAAAGTCTCCGGCGCCCTTCCGCGCGTTGTCGACGACCGCCTTGCCGACGTAGATGGGCATCCGAAGCTCGTCCTCGTTCCACTTCACGATGCGACGATACATGGAGAACGCCCCGCGATAGTACAGCGCGTACAGCCCGGCGCCTCGAAAGGGTTCCAGCTGCGTGAGCGGTACTGTCGGGCGTGCTTCCAGAGCGAGGCCAACACTGGTTGCGAGGTTGGCGATATCCAGCGGATTGTATGGCCCGGGTGTGTCTGATGGCATGATGGCTGAGTTTGTCGCCGCCCGTCCGTAAGTCAACCCCCATCCGCGACTTGAGTGCTGGTGTAGCCAAGCAGCGGGGCCGCAGGCGTCGCCGACAGGTGGTGGACCGCGCGCCTCGTCATGCTCCACGTGGCGGGAGCGAGGCCCGACAACATCCGCTGGAGCGTCGCATCCAACAGCCAACAACGCTTTCCGCCCCAATACGGCCAATTTATCGGTCGTCGCCGACATGTCTGTCGTCGACAGCCGACTGTCATTACCCAGTGCTATTCTCCGCGCAGGACCTGACTATGCTGGCCACTTCGGCCAGAACATGTTTGCTTCACCCACGGAGAACAGCCGCATGCCCCGAATCTCCCTTCAGCACGACGCCATCCACATCGGCCGCGTCTCCATCGCCTTCAAGCGCACTCTCCGCATCCCCGACGACGGCTCGGTCTACCCCCTCCCGCCTGGCCTCGGCCGCTTCCCGATCCGCCGCGTCCGCGACCACGCCCGGCGCGTCCCCGCCGCCTGGCGCGAGACGGGCGGCTACTTCATCCCGATGTACCAGCGCGAGGCGCTCTGGATCTCCTTTTCGGGGGTGTTCTGGCGGCCGAACGCGGTGAAGATCGGCGTCGGCGGCGTGAACGCGGTGAGCGGAAAGCGCTTCGATGGGCGGCTCCGCCGCCGGCCGCAGGACTACGTGGTAGTGCCGGACCAGCCGTGGCTGGATGGGATCAACGCGGGGCGCGGGTTCATCCGGCAGTTCGTCGCCATGCCGCTCGGCAAGGGTTACACGGTGGAAGGGCAGGTCACGGGTACGGAGACGGAAGGCGGGATCCAGATCGCGGTGATCGAACCGAGGCCGGGGCGCTTCCCCGATCGGCCCCCGCGCGGCCGCTCGCGCTGGGAAGGCATGATGATCTGCGAGGCGGCGGCGCCGCCGCTGGAGATGGGGCTCGCCGCGGGCGGGCGCATGGAGCAGGAGATCTACCGCGACGAATACGGACCAGGCACGTGGGACGCGGAGCGATCCACGGTGGTGCACGTCCACATCGTGAACAGCGAGATGTACGAGCGGATCACGGGCGAGGCTCCGCCGCCGTCGCCGATCTCGGCACGCACGTACACGGAGTTCGGGCTCCCCTGGTTCGCACTCTACGACGAGCGCCGCCGCGACCTGGAGCCGTCGCCGGTGCTCGCGGCGGTGCGGTCGGTGGCGGCGATCGACGGGGATCACGGCGCGCCGCCGGAGGACAATGCGCCGGTGACGGTGAAGCCCTGGCAGGTGGTCACGCTCGCGCAGTGAGGCGGCGCGCTCCCGCGGCGAGAGCGCCCGCGGGACTGTCAGAGGGGGCCTGCATCCTCGATCCACGCGGTCGATGACCGACGTTCACCCATGACAGGGGGATGCGTGCACAGGGTCGCGGGAGTGATGCGGGCGCTGGGAGCCGGCGCCGTGGTGGCGGTGACGGCATGCGCAGCGCCGATGACGCAGATGGGCGGCGTCTCGAAGGATGTCGTCGCCGCCGAGCAGGAGAAGCAGCAGCAGTTCGCGCTGCGCTCGGAGCTGGCGCAGCAGAACCGGGTGAACGACGTGGCGTTCCCGCTGCTCAGGAGCGGCGTGCCTCTCTGCGGGAAGATGGTGACGCGGCGGGCGGGCGTGTGGTTCACGAACGCCCACGTCTTCAGGAAGGACTGGTCGCGCGCCGCGCGCGGGCTCGGCTTCGGGGACACGGTCTCGGTGCTGCACGTCGCCCCCGGGTCCGGCGCGGAGCGCGCGGGGTTGCGCGAGGGCGACCGCATCCTCGCGCTGAACGGCGAGGCGCTGGCGCCGGGAGCACGGAGCGTCGAGACGCTCGCGGCGCGATTCGCGAAGCTGCAGCAGACGGACGCGCCGTCGGTGCGGCTCACCTACCGGCGCGACACGACGGACACCACGGTGGAGGTGCCGCTCGACTCGGCGTGCGCGTTCGGCGTAGGGGTATCGAGCATGCCCGTGCTGAACGCCTGGGCGGATGGACAGAACGTGGCGATCACATCGGCCATGCTGCGCTTCGTCGCGGACGACGACGAGCTGGCGACGGTGCTGGCGCACGAGATCGCGCACGACGCGATGCGACACATCCAGGCGAAGAAGAAGAACGCCCTGTTCGGCGCGCTCCTCGGCGCGGTCGCCGACGTCGCCATGGCGGCGAACGGCTACAACACGGGCGGGGAGTTCACGAAGCAGGGTGGGGACGCCGGCGCGATGGTCTTCTCGCAGGACTTCGAGCGCGAGGCGGACTACGTGGGGCTGTACCTCATGGCGCTGGCGGGGCGCCCGATCGACGACGCCCCGAACCTGTGGCGGCGGATGGCCGCGGAAGATCCAGGAAACATCAAGTTCGCCTCGTCGCACCCGACGACGGCGGAGCGCTTCGTGCGGCTCGAGCAGTGGATCGCGGAGATTCACCAGAAGCAGGCGAGCGGAGCGCCGCTCCGGCCGGAGATGAAGACGCGGCAATGAGCACCGCCCCCACTACGCGCCCGGCGCGCCCGCCGCCGCGTCCGCCCCCCGCCCCTGCCCCCCCGGCAACCGCACCGTGAACCGCGTCTCCCCCACCCCCGACGCGACCTGGATGCTCCCGCCGTGCCGCGTCACGATCCGCTTCACGATCTCGAGCCCGAGCCCCGTCCCCTTCCCCGCCTCCTTGGTGGTGAAGAAGGGGTCGAAGATCTTCGGAAGGATCTCCTCCGGGATCCCCGCCCCGGCGTCCACGA
>CAMLEQ010000500.1 GCA_946479015.1 uncultured Gemmatimonadota bacterium
CGCGGTAGCGGTGAAAATCGTCCACGTGGCGCCGCTCGGCGCGCGCGGCGAGCGCGGTCGAGACCTCGCGAAGCCCCGCGTGCGGGATCTCGAGCACCACGCGGCGCGCGTCCGCATCCACCCCGGCCGCCGCCAGCTTCTCCTCCGACACCGGCACCGGCTGCCGCTCGAGCTTGTCGATCACCGCGAAGGTGGCGCCGAGCGCCCCTTCCGGGACGCCGGCGGCGAGCAAGTACGCGTGCAGGATCCGCCGGTCGGAGACCCGGGCCACCACGTCCGCGGGGCCGAGCCCGAACGCGCGCAGGATGTCCACCGCCGCCGCGAGCAGCTCCGCATCGGCCGTCACGTCCGGCTCGCCGATGATGTCCATGTTGAGCTGGAAGTGCTCGCGCAGCCGGCCGCGCTGCTGCCGCTCGTAGCGGAAGAGCTGCGGGATGGCGAACCAGCGCACGGGCTTCCGCATGGCGTTCGCCCGCGCCGCCACCATGCGCGCGAGCGTCGGCGTCATCTCCGGACGCAGCGAGATCTCCCGTCCGCCCTTGTCCGCGAAGTTGTAGAGCTGCCCGACGATCTCCTCGCCGCTCTTCCGCGTGTAGAGCTCCAGCGGCTCGAGCGGCGGTCCATCGTACTCCACGAACGCGTAGCGTCGCGCCACGTCGCGCCAGGTGGAGAAGATGAAGTTCCGCTCCGCGAGCTCGCCGGGGTAGAAGTCGCGGAATCCGGGTAGTGCACCTTGGGACATCCCGGGAATCTATCCGACCAGCGGAGACACCTGCAAGCGCGCCATCGCGTCGCCCACGGTGTGAAAGGAGCCGGTGACGAGCGTGGTCGCGGCCCCCCGGCGCGCGCGCTCGAGCGCGCGATCGAAGTCCGCTTCCGCTTCCGCGGCCCACCCGTGCGCGTGCGCGAACGCCGTCGCCTCCTCCAGCGACCAGGCACGGTCCCCGGGCACGCTCGGCGGCGCGCTGAGCACGAAGCGGTCCACGTGCGCGGCGAGCGTGGTCATCATGGCGCGCCAGTCCTTGTCGCGCAGCACGGTGAGCAGGCACGCCACCGGCCGGGGCGGGCGCACCGCGTCGAGCGTCTCGCACAGCACCTCGGACCCGGCGGGATTGTGGGCGACGTCGAAGATCACGTCGCCGCAGCGCTGGAAGCGCCCCGGAATCGCCACCATCGCGAGGGCCTGCTCGGCGTCGGCCGCCGCCGCGGCGTACTCCCCTCCCGCCAGCTCGAGCAGCGCCAGCGCGGTCGCGGTGTTGGCCGCCTGATAGCGTCCCACGAGCGGCGTGTGAAGGCGCCGGCGCCGGCCATCGGCGACGAGGGTGAACGTCGTGCCTTCGCGCTCGACGGCGATGTCCTCGACCGGCCGATCATCGGCGATCACCAGCACCGGGCTCGCGCCGGCGTCCCGCGCCAGCCCGGCGAGCAGCGACCGGATCTCGGCGTCCTGCTCCCCGATCACCGCCGGCACGCCGCGCTTGAAGATCCCCGCTTTCTCTCGCGCGATCAGGTGCCGCGTGCCGCCGAGGTACTGGAGGTGATCCAGCCCGATCGAAGTCACCCCCGCCGCGAGCGGCGTGAGCACGTTGGTGGCGTCGAGCCTCCCGCCGAGCCCCACCTCCACCACGGCCACATCCACCCGCTCGCGCGCGAAGTGGTCGAACGCCAGGCAGGTGGTGGCCTCGAAGAACGTCGCCCCGAGCCGCTCGACCTCCGGCGTCCACCGCTCGATGAACGCCACCACCGCCTCCTCGGCGATCGGCTCGCCGTTCACGCAGATGCGCTCGCGGAAGTCGATCAGGTGCGGCGACGTGTAGCGCCCCACGCGGAGGCCGCGCGCGCGCAGGAGCGCGTCGATGGTGGCCACGACGCTCCCCTTCCCGTTCGTGCCGCCGACGTGGAGCGAGGGAAAGCGGAGCTGCGGATCGCCGATCGAGGTGAGAAGCGCGCGCGTCGTCTCGAGGCCCAGCTTCCATCCGCCGCTGACCCGGGCGAACAGGTAGTCGAGCGCGGCGCGGTAGTGCGTCAGGGGGATGTCCACCCGGTGGCCGCGGGTTGGCCGCTCATGTGGCGCAGGAGCTGTCCCACGGTGGCTTTCAGATCCTTCCGATGCACTACGGCGTCGAGCATCCCCTTGTCGAGCAGGAACTCCGCGGTCTGGAATCCCTCGGGCAGGTCCTGTCCGATCGTCTGCTTGATCACGCGCGGCCCGGCGAAGCCCACCACCGCGCCGGGCTCGGCAATGATCGCATCACCGAGCATGGCGAAGCTCGCGCTCACGCCACCGGTGGTCGGGTTGGTGAGGATGGACACGTACGGGATGCGGCGGTCGGCGAGCTGCGCGAGCACCGCCGAGGACTTGGCCATCTGCATGAGGGAGAGCACTCCCTCCTGCATGCGCGCGCCCCCCGACGCGGTCACGATCACGAGAGGATACTTCCGCTCGAGGGAGCGCTGCGCGATGCGCGCGATCTTCTCCCCCACCACCGAGCCCATCGACCCGCCCATGAACGCGAAGTCCATGACGCCGACGTTGACGGGCATCGCGCCGAGCGTGCCGGAAACGGTCACGATCGCGTCGGCGTCGCCGGCGTTGGTGATCGCCTTCTTCAGGCGCTGCGGATACTCCGGGAAGCCGAGTGGATCGACGGACCGCAGGTCGACGTCGAGCTCCTCCCAGCTGTTCTCATCCATCAGGATCCCGATGTAATCGCTCGCGCGGATGCGGCGATGATAGTCGCACTGCGGGCACACGTTGTGGTTGCGCATGAACTTCTCGCGCAGATCCGTGTGCCCGCACGCTTCGCACTTCTCCCAGATGTCCGCCGGGATCTCGAGCTTCTCGCGCCGCGGCTGCCGGGGCTTCCGCTCTTTCCTGAACCAAGCCATTCGTGAAATGTGCGGGAACGAGGCGCTTCGGGCAAGTTGGGGTCGGGGGTCAGGGGCTGGGGGCCGGGGGGGATGCGGGGCGCGGGGCGCGGGATGCGGGAACTGCAACGGCGCAGAAGCGGAAGTGGGGCGGGG
>CAMLEQ010000501.1 GCA_946479015.1 uncultured Gemmatimonadota bacterium
TCGTGCTCTGGCGCATCCGCAAGGTGTTCGAGGAGTATCCCCGCGAGTACGAGATTCTCGTGCTCGACGACGGGAGCACCGACGCCACCGCGGCCACGCTGGCGCCGTACACCGAGGTGCTCCCGCTCACCGTGCTGCGGCACGAGCGGCGGCGCGGCTATGCCGCGGCGCTCGACACGCTGGTGCGCGCGGCCGCCAAGCGGACCCGCTATCCGCGGCGCGACGCGATGCTGCTCATGCAGGGCGACTTCACCGACCAGCCAGAGCACATCCCGGAGCTGGCGAAGCGCTTCGAGGGCGGCGCGGATCTCGTGATCGCCGAACGGCCGGGCACGCCGCGCGTGGCGCCCGCCGCCGTGCGACGCCTCCGCCGCATCGCGCCCTGGGTCATGCGTCCCTTCGTGCGCGTCCCCGGCGTGAGCGATCCGTTCGGGACCTTCCGCCTGTACCGCATCGCGGTCATGCGCGACGTGATCAGGGAGGCCGGCGAGGCGCCGATCCTGCAGGGGGAAGGATGGGCCGCGAACGTGGAGCTGCTCGTGAAGGCGGCGCGCTTCGCGCGCCGCATCGAGACCGTGCCGCTCGACGCCCGCTACGATCTTCGCCCGCGCCAGACGCGCGTGCGCCCCGTCGCCGGGGCGCTCGACCTGTACCGATTCGGCCGCGCCAGTCGCGCCGGCCGGGTCACAACGACCCCGCCATGATGTCATTCCCAACCCTGGTGGCGATGGGCGCGACGCTCGCGTCGATGGCCTTCGGCACCCCCGCGAGCGCCCGCGTCCAGAACCATCTCGCGCAGGACACGGGCGGCGTCCAGGACACCACGGGCGCGCCGGACACCACTCGCGCCCCCGACGGCACGCGCGCAGCGCAGCCGCACGCGTCCACCGCCGCCGCCGCGAAGCCCGCGGCCCGCGACCTCCCCTTCGGCGTGGGCGAGCAGCTCACCTACGACGTGGCCGTGGGCGGCGCCAAGGTGGGCACCGGCAACATGCAAGTGCTGGGCACCGACACCGTTCAGGGGCATTCCACCTTTCACTCCGTGTTCACCGTGAAAGGCGGCTTCCTCATGTTCAAGGTGAACGACGAGCTCGAGAGCTGGTTCGACGAGCAGACGCTCTCCTCGCGCCGCTTCATCCAGCGCATCAACGAGGTGCACTACCACAAGGAGCGCTACTACGACATCTACCCGGAGCGCGCGATGCTGCACCAGAAGGGCTACGACCCGATGGCGAGCGTCTCCAATCCGCTGGATGACGCGTCCTTCCTGTACTTCGTGCGCACCGTCCCGCTCGAGGTCGGCCAGACGTATCGCTTCGACCGGTACTTCCGCCCGGACCGCAATCCGGTCATCGTGAAGGTGCTCCGCAAGGAGCGCATCACCGTCCCGGCAGGCACCTTCAACACGATCGTGATCCAGCCGATCATCAAGTCGCAGGGGATCTTCGCCGACGGCGGTGAGGCGGAAATGTGGCTCTCGGACGATGACCGGCGCATGATGGTGCGCTTCAGCGCCCGGGTGCCGGTGCTCAAGACCCTCGACCTCTATCTGACATCCTACCGCCAGCCGACGACGAGCGCCCCGACCGGCCAGTGACGGGCGGAGAGGCAGACCTCTCCGCCGTGCGCACTGTCCCGATCGCGCGGCGTCCGAACAAGGTACGCGCCGAGGAGTTCGCCTCCCCTCCGGGGGAGGACCGCTCCTTCGGCGCGTTTCTGCGCGCGCTCCCCGACGTGCTCGTGGCGCGCGACTTCCAGCGAGTGGCCGACGCGATCGCCAGCGCCGCCGGACGGCGCGCGGTGGTGGTGATGGTCGGGGGCCACGTGGTGAAGACGGGGCTCGCGCCGCTCCTCATCGACCTCATGGGCCGCGGCGTGATCACGCACCTCGGCATGAACGGCTCCGCCGCCATCCACGACTACGAGGTGGCGCGCTGGGGGGGCACGTCGGAGGACGTCGCCGCCGGGCTGCGCGACGGCACCTTCGGCATGGCCGAGGAAACGGGGCGCGGCATGAACGAGGCGTTCGTGCGCGGGCGGGAGCACGGGTGGGGGATGGGCGAGTCGCTCGCGCGCGCGCTCGAGGAGGAGCCGGCGCTGGCGCACCCCGAGCTCTCGATCCTCCTCGGCGCGCGCCGGCTCGGCGTTCCCGCCACCGTGCACGCCGCGCGCGGCGCCGAGATCATCCACCAGCACCCGGCCGCCGACGGCGCCGCCATCGGCGACACGAGCCACCGCGACTTTCGCCGCTTCGCCGCGTCGCTCCCGGCGCTGCACGATGGCGGGGTGGTGCTGAACCTGGGGAGCGCGGTGATCATGCCGGAGGTGTTCCTCAAGGCGCTCACCGTCGCGCGCAACCTCGCCGACGGACGCCCCACGGATTTCACCACGTGCGACATGGACATGCTGCGGCACTACCGGCCGCGCATGAACGTCGTTCAACGGCCGACGCTGGCGGGAGGGAAAGGCTACGAGATCACCGGCCACCACGAGCTCATGGTGCCGCTGCTGGCGTGGGCGGTGATCGAACGGCTCGGGACGCGGGACGCGGGACGCGGGACGCGGGCGGGACTCGGGAACCGGGAATCGGGACTCGGGAGTTGAGCGCGGGGCACGCGCCACCGGCGCGTGCCCCGCACCATGGTGCGCGAGGCGCCGCGCGCCCGCGGCGTCGTCGCGCTGCCACTCCCGCTTCCCGATTCCCGCTTCCCGAGTCCCGCGGGATTACCGGCTGAACTTCTCCCGCCACGCCCTCGCCGTATCGGGGCTCACGATGCGGACGATCAGGTAGATGATCGCGCCGACGATCGCGATCTGTACCGCCTTGAAGAACAGCCAGAGCAGGAGCGCGACGAGCCAGCCGAATATGCCGAACACGAACTTCAGTGCAATGAGACCGAGGACGGCGAACACGCCGACCGCGAATATGGTGCGTAGCATGTGTGGAGTCTCCACGCGGGTGACGCGCACCTCGTTGTCCTCCTGTCATACGACCCCCGC
>CAMLEQ010000502.1 GCA_946479015.1 uncultured Gemmatimonadota bacterium
CGTCGGCACCGGCCCCCGACTGCGCGCCCCTCCCCCCGCCGCACCATGAGGAGACCGGGCACACCCGCGCGGGTGAGCCCGTTCTCATCTTGCTCCGGCAGATGCCAGGCATCAACAATGCGAAACGCGGGCCAGCGCACCCGGGGCGCCCCTCGCCCGCCGCCTGTCCGCTCCTGCCGCCCGGGCCCATCACGATCCGTTCCGGGAGTGGCATGCATGGTGCTTTTCCGTCGATGTGCGCCGCCGCACGACCGTGCGGGCCGGCGCCGACCGGCACCGAGGCATCGCCGGCGGCGGGCGCGACCCTCGACCAGGGAACCATCACCATGATGTCGAACGTTCGCAGCCAAGCAGCACGCGTCGCGATCGCGACGACGCGAAATGCGGCGAGGGGACGTCCTCGGCGCGAACGGACGGAGGCAGGAGCAGGAGCAGGATGCAGCAGGAGACTCGAACCGTAGTCGTTTCCGTGGCGGCGGCGGCCGCCCGATCCGTGACGCGCGGACACACGCGCGCGGGCCGTTGCGTGCGCACGCCACGTTTTCCCGGCACTCACCTCTGGCGCGGCGAGTGGAGGACGTTGCTCCTCGCCGCGCTCGCATTCCTCCCCCTGCTCGTCGCCCCGGCGCGTGCGCAGGCCGTGCACTACGGTGTCGTGATGGATCTCCCGCGCGCCTCGCTGGATTCGGTCTGGAGCGACGATCCCCACCAGGTCGAGCGCGCGTACTGCATCACCAACTACTCCACCGGCGTCTATCACGTGTCGCGCACGCCGCCCGTGCAGGATGACACGATCTTCCGCGTGTTCTCGCTGAAGGCGGCCGACGTGAACGGCGCCGGGCCGAACTCCGTGGATTTCGAGTGTCCCTCCGGCGTGCCGGAGCTGCACACGCACACGCCCAGCACGTGTGCCGGCGATGACGTGAAGACGTGCGTGGCCGGCGGGTTGAACGCCTGGAGCTGTCAGCCGAGCCGCAAGGACCTCGAGAAGCTCGCGCGGCGCGGCGACCCGTTCGCGGTGGTGCAGTGCGACCGGCGGGCCTTCCGGTTCTACTATCCTTCGGAGTACGTTCCCGCATCGGCGGCGACGCTCGCGGCGCGCAGCAGCTCGAAACCCAACGCCGTGGTGCCGCCCATCCTGAGGCCCCCGAAGAAAACCACACCGTGACGCTCACCTCGAAGCGGCGCGCGGAGCTGCGCGCCGAAGCGCATCACCTCCAGTCCGCCGTGCACATCGGGCAGCAGGGGGTGACCCCCGCGCTCGTGCAGACGCTGGACGACACCCTCCGCACGCGCGAGCTGGTGAAGATCCAGCTCGGGCGCAATGCCGAGCTGGACGTCCGCGACGCCGCCCGCCAGCTCGCGGAGGCCACCGGGGCGGATGTGGTGCAGGTGATCGGGCGGACGACGACGCTCTATCGGGAGAATCCGGAACTGCGCGGGACTCGGGACTCGGGGATCGGGAATCGCTGACAGCGGAACGCACCGAGGGGGGGGGGGGGGGGGCGCCGGCCCCGCGGGGCGAGCCGGCCGACCCGGGAGCCCCGGACACACAGCCCCGGGCCCCGCCCCCCCCCGGGGGGCCGCGCCTGTCGCCGCGCCCCCCCGGTGCAATCCGTACCTCCCGCGACCCGAGCCCCGAGTCCCTAATCCCGAGTCCCGAGCCCGTACCGCTCCCGCAGCAGCCTGGCGTGATGCCGCTCGTGGCCGGCGATGATGTAGGCCAGGGCGCGGACGGTGTACGGCCGGTGGTTGGCCACGTGCGTGCGCGCGAGATCCTCCTCGCTCAGCCCGGCGAAGAAGGCCACCGTGGCCGCGCGGACGGCGCGCAGCTCGGCCACCAGGTCGCGCAGCGCGCGGCGGTCGAACCGTGCCGCGGCCACGTAGTCGTCCTCGGCGAAGGCGGGGAGCTCCACGCGCTCCCCGCGCGCCGCGCAGAGCGCGCGATACACGAAGATGCGCTCCGCGTCGGTGATGTGCCCCACCACCTCCTTGATGCTCCACTTCCCCGGCTGGTAGCGGTACCCCGCTTCCTCGTCGCTCAGCCCCTCGAGCAGCGCAGCGGTCTCCTCGACCTGCCGGGCGAGCATGGAGAGCAGATCGCCGGCGGGGACGACGCTCACGTAGCTCTCGTAGTACGGCGCGTACTCGGACGCGGCGGGGCGCTGGATCACGGTGGTGGACATGGAGTCTCCGGGGGCAGACGGTCGGTGCGCGAGGTGCAGTGTGGGTGCGGCGCCGCGGTCGGGCTCCGGGCGCGCATCGCCGGTGGTGCGTTGGAGCGGGTGCCGTGCGTCGCCGCGGGCGAGTCCCTCGATGGTGACCACGTCGCTCCCCTCGCACGAGGCGGCGACGGTGAGGCACGCGTATGCCGGCGCGCCATCCAGGAACACCATGCACGCCCCGCAGTCGCCGCGGTCGCAGGCGAGCCGTGGACCGGCGGCGTGAAGGTGATCGCGCAGGAGCTCGAGGAGCGTGGCGCGCTCCGGCACCTCGGTGTCGACGGGTCGGTGATCCACCACCAGGCGTACGCGCGTGGCGCCGCTGCCCGATGCCGCTCCGGCCGGTGGCCCGGACGCGTGCGCGTGCCGTCCCTTATCCTCCAGCCCCATTCGCATTAGTTTATTCCAGATCACCCATGGATCGTTGCGTACATCGAGGCGAGCGATGCCCTACGTAATTACCGAAGCCTGTATCGGCGTCAAGGACAAGGCTTGTGTGGATGTCTGCCCCGTGGACTGCATCTACGAGGGGCCGGACCAGCTGTTCATTCACCCCGACGAGTGCATCGATTGCGGGGCGTGCGAGCCCGAGTGCCCGGTGACCGCGATCTTCCCCGAGGAGGATGTCCCCGGCAATCTCAAGCAGTACATCCAGTTGAACCGGGACGTCTTCAAGAGCGATTCTCCTCCGGAGCGGCCGAGCCGGTAAGGCGCGGGACTCGGGAGAGGCAGCGAGGGGGGGGGGGGGCCCGCCCCCCCCCCCCCCCC
>CAMLEQ010000503.1 GCA_946479015.1 uncultured Gemmatimonadota bacterium
GTGAAGGCGGGGAGCCCGGTGAAGGGGATGTTCATCATGGGCGAGAACCCGATCATCTCCGACCCGGACGTCGCGCACGCGGAGCAGTGGTTCCACGGACTCGAGTTCCTGGCGGTGCAGGATCTCTTCCTCACGGAGACGGCGCGGTACGCGGACGTGGTGCTCCCCGGCGCGTCGTTCGCCGAGAAGGCGGGGACGTACGTGAACACGGAGCGGCGCATCCAGCTCGCGCTGCAGGCGATCGGCTCGCCGGGGGTGGCGCGCGCCGATCTCGACATCCTCATCGACCTGTCGAACCGGGTGGGGCTGCCGACGCCGTTCGGGAGCGCGAGCGAGGTGATGGACGAGATCGCGCGGGTGACGCCATCGTGGCGCGGCGTGTCGTACGACCGGCTCACCGGGGGCGGGCTGCAGTATCCGGTTCCGGACGCGACGCACGAGGGGACGGACTTCCTCTTCGCCGACGCATTCCCGACCGCCGACGGCAAGGCGACGCTCACGCCGGTGGAGTTCCTGCCGCCGGCGGAGCTGCCGGACGACGCGTTCCCGTTCTTCATGAACACCGGGCGTCAGCTCTACCACTGGCACACGGGGACGATGACGCGCCGCTCGACGGGGCTGGACTCGCGCGAGCCGACGCCGACGGTGGAGATCTCCGTCGCGGACGCGCGCGAGCTGGGGATCGCCGACGGCGACCCGGTGCGCATCACCTCGCGCCGCAACTCGATCGAGATCGCGGCGCGCGTGTCGCCGCGCGTGGCGCGCCGGCAGGTGTTCATCCCGATGCACTACCGGGAGGCGGCGGCGAACCTGCTCACCAATCCGTCGCTCGATCCGTACGCCGGGATCCCGGAGTTCAAGGTGTGCGCGGTGCGCATCGAGCCGGTGCGTCCGGCGCCGGTGGAGGAGCGGCGGCGGCACATCGCCCGCCGCGAGCTGGTGCCGGGAGACGACTGAGTGCAGCTCGGGATCGAGGGACGGGTGGCGCTGGTGACCGGCGCCTCGGGCGGCTTGGGGCTCGCCACCGCACGGGCGCTCGCGTGCGAGGGGGCATCGGTGGCGATCGTGGCGCGACGCAGGGAGGCGCTCGCGCACGCCGCGGCGGAGCTCTCCGCGGCGTCGCGCCGGCGCGTGCTCCCACTGGCCGCTGACGTCACCGACGCCGACGCCATCACCGCCGCGCTACGCGAGACGGAGGAGACGCTCGGCCCGGTGGACATCCTGGTCGCCAACGGCGGCGGGCCGCCGTCCACGACGTTCGCGGACACCACCGAGGAGCAGTACCGCGCGGCGCTCGAGCTGAACCTGCTCTCGATGATCCGGCTGGCGCGACTGTGCGTGCCGGGAATGCGCGAGCGGCGGTGGGGGCGCGTGGTGTTCCTCACCTCGATCGCGGCGAAGCAGCCGCTCCCCGGTCTGATCCTGTCCAACACCGCCCGCGCGGGGCTCGCCGGCTTCGCGAAGACGATCGCCACGGAGTGCGCGCGCGACGGCGTGCTGGTGAACACGATCCTCACCGGCCACTTCCAGACGGCGCGCGCGGCGGAGCTGGCGGAGGCGCGCGCGGCGCGCGAGGGACGTCCGGTGGACGAGCTGCTGCGGGAGCGGAGCCGGCAGATCCCGATCGGCCGCACCGGCGATCCGGCCGAGCTGGCGGCGGTGGTGGCGTTCCTCGCCTCGGAGCGCGCGAGCTTTCTCACCGGCGCCGCGATCCCCGTGGACGGCGGGCAGAGCGCTACCGCGTTCTGACCCCCGTGCCGCGGGCTGGCATCGGACCCCTCGGCGTGCGAGCTTTCGTGGCGCGATGCCCCGCCCCCTGCCCCTCCATGGGCTCCGGGGGCGCGTTTCTGTGCGCCACATCAACATCAACGGAGCTGACGACCGCGTGAAAGCGCTGGTGAAGGATACGGCCGCGCCGGGCTTCCGACTCAAGGATGTCCCCGAGCCGACGATTCGCGACGACGAAGTGCTGATCAGGGTCCGCCGTGCCGGTGTGTGTGGCACGGACGTGCACATCTACGATTGGGACGAATGGGCGCGCGGGCGGTGCCGCCCGCCGTTCGTGGTGGGCCACGAGTTCGCCGGCGACGTGGTGCGGGTGGGCTCGCTGGTGACGGATGTGCGGGAGGGCGACCGGGTGACGGCCGAGGGGCACCTGGTGGACGGCCGCTGCCTGCTCTGCCGCACGGGCAACTCGCACGCGTGCCCGCACACGAAGGTGATCGGCGTGGACCGCGACGGCTGCTTCGCCGAGTACATCGCGATGCCCGCGACGAACGTGTGGCACCTGGGCGATGATCTCTCGTACGACGTGGGCGGGATCCACGATCCCATGGGGAACGCGTTCCACACCGCGCTCACGGCGGAGATCCCTGGCGCAACGGTGCTGGTGACCGGGTGCGGTCCGATCGGGATCTTCGCGGTGGGGATCTGCCGCGCGGCCGGCGCCTCGCACATCATCGCCTCCGACGTGAACGAGACGCGGCTGGCGCTGGCGCGCCAGATGGGCGCGCACGATGCGGTGCATCCGAAGGAGCTCGACGCGGCGGTGCGCCGCGCCACCGATGGGCTGGGCGTGGACGTGGTGCTCGAGATGTCGGGAGTGCCCTCGGCGATCCACCAGGCGTTCGCGCTGGTGCGTCCGGCGGGGCGCGTCCAGATGCTCGGCGTGCCGGCGCGCCCCATGGAGTTCGATTTCGCGACCGAGCTGGTGTTCAAGGGGATCACGGTGTACGGCGTGACGGGGCGGCGGATGTACGACACGTGGATCCAGATGAGCCGCTTCCTGCGCTCCGGCGCCTTCGACCCGTCTCCCGTGATCACGCACCGCTTTCCGCTGGAGTGCGCGGACGAGGCGATCAGGGCGATCAAGTCGGGGGAGGCGGGGAAGGTGATCTTCGAGGTAGTGTGAAGGGTGTGGGGGGAGAAGTGTGTGGGGGGTGGACCACCCAAGGACGCGTGTCGCGTGTGGGGAACT
>CAMLEQ010000504.1 GCA_946479015.1 uncultured Gemmatimonadota bacterium
TTTCGCGCCTTTTTGGGGCGGCATTTTGGCTCACCCCATCAACACCCTCCCCCACCCGCCCCTAACCCCCCACCAAACCCTTACCGTCCCCCACCCCCCACCCGGTGCGGTGGGGGTCTAGCCACTACGCCCTAGTCCCGCCCCTTCCCCCTACCCCCCACCCCTCACCCGCTCCGCCACCCACCCTCCCACCTCCTCCGTCCCCATCGTCCCCCCGATGTCCCGCGTCCCCACCCCCTGCGCGATCGCCGCGCGCACGGCGCGCTCCACCGCATCGCCGGCTTCGCGCGCGTCCAGGTCCCGCAGCATCATCGCCACCGTGAGGATCGCCGCCATCGGGTTGGCGACGTTGCGTCCGGCGAGCGGGGGCGCGCTGCCGTGCACGGGCTCGTACATCGTCACGCCCCCCGGATTGCGGTTCGCGCTCGGCGCGAGGCCGAGTCCTCCCACCAGCCCCGAGGCGAGGTCGGAGAGAATGTCCCCGAACAGGTTCCCCGTCACGATCACCTGGAACGCCTCGGGATTGCGCACGAGCTCGAGCGCCATCGCGTCCACGTAGCGCGTGTCGCGCTCGATGTCGGGGTACTCCCGCCCCGTCTCCTCGAACACGTGACGCCAGAGCCGGTGCGCGGCGATGGCGTTCGCCTTGTCCACCATCGTGACGCGCGTCCGGTCGTTCTCCTCCGCCCACTCGAAGGCGTAGCGGATGATCCGCTCCACACCCTTGCGCGTGTTCAGCTCCTCGGCGATCGCGATCTCGTCCGCTGTTCCGCGCTTGAACGTCCCGCCCACGGACACGTACAGCCCTTCCGTGTTCTCGCGGAAGACCACGAGATCGATGTCCTTCGGCTCCCTCCCTTTCAGCGGGGTGAGGCGCGCGTCGAACAGGCGGGCGGGGCGCTCGTTCACGTACAGGTCGAGCTCGAAGCGCATCCCGAGCAGGATGTCGCGCGCGTGCTCGTTCCCCGGCACGCGCGGGTCGCCGAGCGCGCCGACGAGGATGGCGTCGAAGTCTCGGCCCAGGCGCTCCATCTCCGCGGGCGGGAGCGTCTCGCCGGTGCGCAGATAGTGGTCGGCGCCGTAGGGGAGCACGTCCACCTGGATCTCCGGCCGGAAGCGCGACTCCACCGCGTCGAGCACCTCGAGCGCCGCGCGCACCACCTCGGGGCCGATGCCATCGCCGGGGATCACGGCGAGCATCGCGCTCATGGCAGGGCGCCGTGGTGCGTGGTGTCCCCGGCCGCGGGGCGAGGCATCGGGACGCCCGCTCCCGGTGGGCTCGCGTCCGGAGCACCCGCGATGTCGGCGTGCACGCTGTCGGCGTGCACGCTGTCCACGCGCGCGCTGTCGGCGACGGTGGCGCCCGGGTGGGAGAGCGTGTACACGTAATCGGCGGTGCGCGCGATCTCCGCCGAATCGAGCATCCCCGAGTAGGCCGGCATGGCCACGGCGGAGACACGCGGGTTCGCGACGCCGCGCGCGATCGCGTCGCGGATGGCGGCGAGCGATCCATCGCCGTCCACCCACGCGCTGTCGGTGAGATCCGGGCCGAGCTTCGCGGCTCCTTCGCCGCGCTGCCCGTGGCAGGTGAAGCAGCGCGCCCTGCCGTGATAGAGCGCGGCGCCGGCGGCGCTGTCGGCGGCGAGCACCACCGTCGCCGCGCTCGCGCCCGCTGGCGCCGCGGCGCCGGGCGTGGTGTCGCCCAGGCCCGCGCCGGACGAGGCGAGCGCGCCGCTGTCCGAGGGCGACGCCGAGCGCGGCGCGGTGTCGGTGGGGATGCGGAGCGCGGTGTCCGCGGGGACGCCGGTGCGGCGGGCATCGCCATGGCACGCCGCGAGGAGCAGGGCGGCGAGCGCGGCGCACATCCGCCGCGTCACGGTGTGGCGACTCCGCGCCCGCACGTGATGCAGTACTTCCAGTTGATCTCCATCTCCGTCCCGCACGCCGGGCATCGCTGGATGGTGAGGTTCTGGCCGCAGTGCGGGCAGAACGCGACGGCCCGGCCGATGGGGAGGGTGCCGCCGCAGTAGCGGCAGCTCGTCGGACCGCCCGCGGCGTTGTCCATGGACGTGGTCGCGCCGCTCGCGCGCGGCACCACGCGCGGCGCGCCGGTGGCCGCCGCCGGCGCGGGCGGGGGAGCCGCTGGCGCTGGAGGCGCGTTGCGCTCGGTGTCCGCGGGCGACTCCATCGCACCCGTCGCGTACCGTCCGCCCTCCCAGGGCGGAGGTGGGGGCGGGGGCGCGGGCGTTGCCGGGGTGCTGAGCGTCGGCGTGCTCGCGATGTCACCGCCGAGCTCCTGCCACCGCCACTGTGCATCCGGTGACAGCGCCACACGCGATGCCGCGAACTCGCGGAAGATCGCCGTGTTCGGGTTCGGCGACGCGAGCTCGCGGCGGATGGATTCCGCCACCACGCTCTCCGCCTTGAGGTAGCCACGCTCGCCGGAGATCAGCCGGCAGAGCGCCACCTCGTAATCCTGATTCGAGTCGATCTCGAGCTCACGCCGGTTGTGGCGATAGGGGATCAGATTCTGGTACAGCTCCGACACCTCGAACGGGTGCGTGAGGTACTCCGGGTATCCGTTCCGAACGTTCTGCACGAGACGTCGAAACATCCGATCGAGGTCGTCCATGGGATGGTCCACGAGTGTTGGTGTTCGAGTGCACGTCGCCTATTAGGTGCGCGCTCGCCCGCCCGGATGCAAGGGCACGGCCGAACCCGCCTCGGCGGTGCAGCGCCCCCGATGCACGAACCGCGCTCCCGGGCCTCGTCCGGGAGCGCGGTTCGTGCGGCGCGCTGAGTGCGACGCCCGCTAGCCGGTCGCGCGCGCCGGCGCCTCGGGACGCTGCGGCACGTGCTCCACGAGCCGCGGCTGCCCGGTGGCGGAGAAGTGCGCGCGCAGGATGTGGAACAGCGCCGCCACGCCGTCGCGCCAGGTGATCTTCTTCCCCTCGGCGTACGTGCGGCCGTGATAGC
>CAMLEQ010000505.1 GCA_946479015.1 uncultured Gemmatimonadota bacterium
GGCTCCAAGCTCTTCTCCGTGTGCGGCAACGTCGCGCGCCCGGGGAACTACGAGGTCGAGATGGGCTTCCCGTTCAAGGAATTCCTCTTCGACCTGTGCGGCGGCCCCCCGCCGGGGCGGCGCTTCAAGGCGATCATCCCCGGCGGCTCCTCGGTTCCCATCCAGACGCTGGAGGAGGCCGAAGCCACGCTCATGGACTACGAGGGCTTCATCGCCCAGGGCACGATGCTCGGCTCCGGCGGCGTGATCGTGTTCGATGACTCGCAGTGCATGGTGAAGCACATCGCCCGGCTCGCGCGCTTCTACGCGCACGAGAGCTGCGCCCAGTGCACGCAGTGCCGCGAGGGGACGGCGTGGACCACGCGCATCCTCGAGCGCATCGAGCGCGGCCAGGGCACGATGCAGGACCTCGACACCCTCCTCGAGCTCTCCGAGAACATGACCGGCAAGACGATCTGCGTGCTCAGCGACTCGTGCGCGACGCCGATCGTGTCCGGGATCAAGAAGTTCCGCGACGAGTTCGAGGCTCACATCAAAGGCAAGCGGTGCCCGATGGGCGCCACGGCGGCGGCCTAATGGCAGACGTTCAGCTCGTCAATCTCACGATCGAGGGACGACAGGTCTCGGTCCCCGCGGGGACCTCGATTCTCGAGGCGGCGAAGGCCGCCGGCGTGCTCGTCCCGCACTACTGCTACCATCCCGGACTTCCCGTGGCCGGCGTCTGCCGCATGTGCCTCGTGGAAGTGGAGAAGATGCCGAAGCTGGCGCCGGCGTGCGCCACGGCGGTGGGGGAGGGGCAGGTGGTGCACGTGCACTCCGAGAAGGCGCTCGAGGCGCGCAAGGGCGTGCTCGAGTTCCTCCTGCTCAACCATCCGCTCGACTGCCCGATCTGCGACCAGTCCGGCGAGTGCGAGCTCCAGGACTACACCTACCGCGAGGGGCCGGCGCGCGGACGCTCGGTGGAGCCCAAGCGCTTCAATCCGGCGGAGGACTTCGGCGGTGACGTGCTGTACGTCACCAACCGGTGCATCCTCTGCACCCGCTGCGTGCGCTTCATGGACGACATCGCGCAGGAGCCGGTGCTCAACGTGAGCGAGCGCGGCGACCGCGCGGTGATCGGGAAGTTCGAGGGGAAGGACCTCACGCACCCGTGGGCGGCGAACGTGGTCGATCTCTGCCCGGTGGGCGCGCTGGTCTCCAAGGACTTCCTGAACAAGGCGCGCGCGTGGGAGCTCGACCGGGCGCCGTCCATCTGCCCCAACTGCACCCAGGGGTGCAACGCCACGCTCGAGACGCGCGACAACATGGTGGTGCGCATGAAGCCCCGGTCGAACGCCGAGGTGAACGCGTTCTACCTGTGCGATGAGGGGCGCCTGAACTATCGCTGGCTCAACCGCGCCGATCGCGTGGAGGCGCCGCTCGTGCGCCGCGGCGACCGGCTGGTGGCGGCGGACTGGGAGGACGCGCTCAAGGCGGCGGCGCTGCACCTGAACGGGAAGCGGGCGTTCGTGCTCGCGAGCCCGATGCTCTCGAACGAGTCGCTCTGGATGCTCTCGCGGCTGGTGGAGCGCACCGGCGGCGCCGGCGCGTTCCGCGTGCGGCGCGGCCCGGAGGCGCCGCTCGCCGGCGTCCCCGACCTGTCGCTCCGCGCCGAGCGCGCCGCCAACGTGCACGGGGCGGAGCTGCTCGGCTTCACCAAGTCCGACACGCCGCTCGACGGGCTCCGCGACGGCGACGTGCTGATCATCGCCGACCACGAGCTGGACGAGGCGGACCTGCCGGCGCTCGCGCGGGCGGGAGCGGTGATCGTGATCGGCACCACGCTCCCCGAGGCGCTGCGCAACGCGCTGGCCGTGCTCCCCGCCACGAACATGGCGGAGGAGGAGGGGACGTTCACGAACGTGCGCGGGCGCGTGCAGCGCTACCAGCAGGCCAAGGCGGCGCCGGGGATGTCCCGCCCGGTGTGGTGGGGAGCGGCGGACCTGCTCGCGTACCTCGGCGAAGGGGCGTCGTACTTCCTCGCCTCCGAGGCGTTCGACGCGCTCGCGGCGGCGCGTCCCGAGTTCGCCGGGTTGAGCTACGAGGTGCTCGGCCTGAAGGGACGGCTCCTCGCCGGCGCCGAGTCCACGGCGGAGGCCGCCCGATGACCGCCCATTACGCCGCGCTCGCGCTCCTCTTCCAGCACCACTACGACAAGGCGGCGCCCGTCGCCGGCGCGCCGTGGCTCTGGTGGACGATCCTCAAGATGCTCGTGGTGTTCACCGTGATCATGGTGGGCGTCGCGTATCTCACGCTGGCGGAGCGGAAGATCTCCGCCTGGATCCAGGACCGGCACGGCCCCAACCGGGTGGGCCCCAAGGGGCTCTTCCAGCCGCTCGCGGATGGTCTCAAGAACATCATGAAGGAGGAGACCTACCCCGAGGCGGCGTACAAGCCGCTGTTCATCCTGGCGCCGATGCTGTCGTTCATCCCGGCGCTCATCACCTTCGCCGTGATCCCCTTCGCCGCGCCGTACGCCTCCCCGTGGGGGGTGGTGCCGATGGTGGTGGCGGATCTGCCGATCGGCTTCCTGTACGTGCTCGCCATCACGTCGCTCGGCGTGTACGGGATCGTGCTCGCCGGGTGGAGCTCGAACAACAAGTACTCGCTGCTCGGCGGCCTCCGCTCGAGCGCGCAGATGGTGAGCTACGAGATCGCCATGGGCATGTCCACGGTGGCGGTGCTGCTGCTCGCCGGGAACGTGTCGCTGAGCGCGATCGTGGCGAAGCAGCAGGTGCCGGGTTCCGGGTGGAACGTGTTCCCGCTGCTCATCGCGTTCTTCATCTTCACGGTGGCCGCGTTCGCCGAGACGAACCGCGTGCCGTTCGACCTTCCCGAGGCCGAGTCCGAGCTGATCGCCGGCTACCACACCGAGTACAGCGCGATGAAGTTCTCGATGTTCTTCATCGCCGAGTACT
>CAMLEQ010000506.1 GCA_946479015.1 uncultured Gemmatimonadota bacterium
TGGCCACCAACGCGCTGCTCGAGCGCACCGGCGCGCGCGTCGTGCTCTGCGCCACGGCGGGGGCCACCGACCTCCTCGAGCTGCGACGGCAGGAGCGTGCGTCGCTCTACGACCTCGCCCGCCATCACCCCGAGCCGCTCGTCCCCCACGAGCGATGCGTGGCCGTGGACGAGCGCATCGCTCCCGAGGGGGTGCAGCGCCCGTTGAGCGACGCCGCGGCAAGCGCCGCGGCGCGCGACGCGCTCGCGAGCGAGCCTCACATCGTCGCCGTGTCGCTGCTGCACTCCTACCTCGACCCGCGCCACGAGCGCACCGTGGCCGACGCCATTCGCCGCGCGGCGCCGGCGCTCGATGTCGTGTGCTCGTGCGACGTGCTCCCCGAGATCCGCGAGTACGAGCGCACCGCCACCACGGTGGCCGAGGCGTACCTGCGCCCCACCGTCGCGCGCTACCTCGAGCGGCTCTCCGCGCGGCTGGCCGAGGGAGGGTATCCGCCGCTCGCTGTGATGACGTCCGCTGGCGGGATGCGCGCCGGCGGAGAGGCCGCGGGGAGTGCGGCGGCGCTCGCGCTCTCCGGTCCCGCGGGGGGCGTGGTGGGCGCGGCACACGTGGCGCGGCTGGCGGGGATCCGCGACGCGCTCACCATCGACATCGGCGGCACCAGCGCCGACGCCGGTGTCATCCTCGACGGCGAGCCGCTGGTGGAGCCCGGGGGCGAGGTGGCCGGCGTCCCCATCGCGCTCCCGCGCGTGCTCGTGGAGACCGTGTCAGCGGGTGGCGGGAGCCTCGGCTGGGTGGACGACGGCGGCGCGCTGCGCGTGGGACCGCGGAGCGCCGGGGCCGTGCCCGGTCCCGCGGCGTTTGGGCGTGGCGGCACCGAGGCGACCGTCACCGACGCGCACGTGGTGCTCGGCAACGTGCGTGCGGCGCGGATGAGCGGCGGGGTGGAGCTGCGCGCCGATCTCGCGAGAGCGGCCGTGGAGCGGCTCGCTGCACGCATCGGCAACACGACCGAGCGCGTGGCGGCGGCGATGGTGCGCGCGGCCGACGCGGCGATGGCGCGCGCGCTCCGGCGCGTGAGCGTGGAGCGCGGCATCGACCCGCGGCGCTGCGCGCTCATCGCCTTCGGCGGGGGCGGCCCGCTGCACGCGTGCGCGCTCGCCGAGCAGCTCGGGATGCGCGCCGTGCTCGTGCCGCCGCTGGCGGGAGTGCTGAGCGCGCTCGGGCTCGCGCTGGCGGCCGAGCGGCGCGAGGCGCTGGCGAGCGTGATGCGCCGCGCGCGGGAGATCGGCGAGAGTGACACGCGCGCGCTGTGCGACGCGCTGGCGAAGCGTGCAGGGGCCGGCGCGGAGCGACGGTGGTGGGTGCACGCACGCTACGAGGGGCAGGGGCACGAGCTCGAGGTGCCCGTGTCCCCCGGGGATCACGGCGGTGCCATCGCCGCGCGATTCGCGGCCGTGCACCTCGCGCGCTACGGCTTCACGCTCGAGCGCGAGGTGGAGGTGATCGGCGCGCGACACGCCGCGCTCGGCGCGCCGCGCGTGGCGACCCTCGCGCGCAGCGGGGTGCGCGGGGCCGAGGGCGACGGCGCGCTCCTGGACACCGGCGCGCCCATCGATGCCGTCGTGCGCGGTCGCGCCGTGGTCGTACTTCGCGACGCGACCCTGCTCGTGGCCGAGGGGTGGACCGCGCGGCCGCTCCCCATCGGCGGCTGGCTCGTGGAGCGTGGCGCATGAGCGGCGGCGCGGCGTTCGATCCGCTCGAGCTCGAGGTGATGGGGCACGCGTGGAGCGCCATCGCCGAGGAGATGGGGGGCGTGCTCGTGCGCGGGGCGCTGTCTCCCAACATCCGCGAGCGGCGCGACTCGTCCGCGGCGCTGTTCGACGTGTCCGGCGCGATGGTGGCGCAGGCCGCGCACATCCCCGTGCACCTCGGCGCGATGCCCGAGTCCGTGCGCGCCGTGCGCGAGCGCGGCCCCGCGCCGGGGGACGTGTACATCCTCAACGACCCATACCGCGGTGGCTCGCACCTCCCCGATCTCACGCTCGTGGAAGCCATCGATCTCGGCGGGCGGATCGTGGGGTGGGCGGCCGTGAGAGCGCATCATGCGGACGTGGGAGGGATGAGCCCCGGGAGCATGCCGCGCGGCGCGACCGAGCTCGTGCAGGAGGGGCTCATCCTGCCGCCCGTGCGTCTCTCGCACGGTGGGCAGGTGAACGAGGAGATCCTCTCACTGATTCTCGCGAACGTGCGGACGCCGGAGGAGCGCCGCGGCGACCTGCGCGCGCAGCTCGCGGCGTGCGCGGCGGGGGCAGCGGGAGTGCGCGCGCTCATTGCGCGGGAGGGGGAGTCGCGCGTGCGCGCGGCCGGGCTCGCGCTGCTCGACTACGCCGAGCGTCGGGCGCGGGCGGTGATCGGCGCGCTCGGGGGGCGGCGCGGGCGTGCGTCCGACATCCTCGAGGGGGATGGCGTGACCGACGACGACGTGACCGTGTGCGTGGAGGTGAGCGTGCGGGAGGGGCGGCTGCGGTTCGACTTCGCCGGCACCTCGCCTCAGGTGCGGGGAAACGTGAACTGTCCCATCGCCGTGACGCGCGCCGCCGCCGTGTTCGTGCTGCGCACCCTGCTCGAGGACGACGTGCCCACCAACGACGGGATCGCGCGCGCCATCGAGCTCGTGGCCGAGGAGGGGAGCGCCGTGCACGCGCGGTGGCCGGCGGCCGTGGCGGCGGGGAACGTGGAGATGTCGCAGCGCATCGCCGACGTGATGTTCGCCGCGCTCGCCGACGCGGGGCTGAGCGTGCCGGCGCAGGGGCAGGGGACCATGAACAACATCACGTTCGGCGGGGCGGGGTGGACGTTCTACGAGACGCTCGGGGGCGGGCAGGGGGCATCGGAGCAGGGAGACGGGCCGAGCGCCGTGCACGTGGGGATGAGCAACACGCGGAACACGCC
>CAMLEQ010000507.1 GCA_946479015.1 uncultured Gemmatimonadota bacterium
GGGGGGGGGGTTGCTGGGGTTGGGCGTCTGGGGGGCGGTCTGGCGCGCCCCCCCCCTGGGTTTGTGGTCGCGCGCGTCCCGCGCCCCGCTTCCCGCTTCCCGCGCCTCACGCCGCACACGCCAGGCTCACCGCCCGGCGCGCGCCGCGCTTCAGCGCGCGATGGACCACGCGCGCGTAGGCGAGGAAGTTCAATCCCGCCGTGGGATAGCGCGCGAAGAATTCCTGCGGGAGCATGTCCCCTTTCAGTCGGTTGCACGGAGCGCACGCCACCACGAGGTTCCCGGGCGTGTGCGCGCCGCCGTGGGCCAACGGATGAACGTGGTCGATCGTGGCGAGGGCGAGGTCGAGCGGCGTGCCGCAGTACACGCACCGCCGCGAACAGTCGCGCATCATCGCGCGCTTCAGCGCGCGCTTCTCCGCGGCGCTGTGGATGGGGCGCGGACGGCGGTGGAGTCCGCGCGGAGCCCGCGGGAAAGCGATTCGGTGAAGGCTATGCCGTGACATTGCACCTCGCCAAAAAGCAGCGACGCCCAGCTCCGGGAATCTCCCGAACTGGGCGTCGCCATGGTGGAGGAAGCACGCTCGCGCGCTCGCGACCCGTCGTCGCTCGACTCGCTGTCTCTTCTCTGTCGCATCGATCGGTCGGGCTCGTGGTCGCTCATGTGCCTCCGAAGACGTGACGCCGCAACCGCGCCGCGCGTCACACCATTGCACCCCGCGTGCCGTCCGCGCAAGAGCTTGTGCCCCTTTCGAGTGCGTCGAATATTGATGATCCCTCCGCCGCCGCTCGGGTCGCGCCGGCGAGCCGGAGCGCCTCGTTGAGCGCTCCCGCCCGCACGCTGGTCCCGGGGATCATGCACCGCCCCGCCTGGCTCACCGACGAGACGATCCGGAGGGCGGTGGTCGCCATCGGCGCGTTCAGCATCCCCGTCGGCCTCGCGCTCCATCAGTACGCGCGCCCCTTCCCCTGGCTCGGCGCGCTCCTGCTCCTCGTCGTCTCCGCCGCCACGCGCGCCTTCGGCGTCCCGCTGCCGGGGAAGGGCTTCGCCACTTTCGCCGTGGGCGCCGGGCTCGTGGGAGTGATCGCGCTCGGCTGGGCCGCCGGCGCGCTCGCGGCGGGGATCGGCATCGCGCTCGGCGACGTGGTCGTGCGCCGCCTCCCCGCGCGCAATGCCATCGGCAACGCCGGCCACTTCACCGCCGCCGCCTGCGTGAGCGGCATCGTCTACTACGCCTTCGCCGGCGGCGCGCTCGGACAGCCGGCGTTCACGCACCAGAACGCCTGGCGCGTCGCGCTGCTCATCGCCCTCTTCCAGCTCATCATCAACACCACGTTCTACCTCCAGCTCAAGCTCTCCCCCGCCATCGCGTGGGTGGACGCGCGCCTCACCGCGCGCTGGGAGGGGACGGTGTCCATGCTGGGCGTGATCATCGCGCTCGTGGCGCTCCGGCTCGCGTACGTGCGCACGGCGTCCTGGGGGTACGCCGTGGAGGGAGCGGCACTCATCGCCATCGTGCTCTTCACGCACTGGCTCGTGCGGCAGGGGGCGATGGGAGAGAGCATGCAGCTCGTGCACCGGCTCACGCGCGTGATCAGCGCGCGGCCGGAGCTGTACCGCGCGCTCGACGACGTGGAGCGCCTCACGCGCTCGCTCGTCCCCTGGGAGGCGATGGGGATCGCCTCGTACGATCCGGCGGCGCACGAGTTCGTGGTCGTCCGCGACACGGCGGACGAGATCGCGCCGGGCACGCGGCGCTCGGCGTCCGACGGACTCGCCGGCCTCGCGCTCCGCCACGGCCGCGCGCTCACCAAGCGCGATGCGCGCGCGGAGCTGCGGCAGCTCAGCCGCACCCCCGGCTCGGAGATCGTGATCCCGCTCCACCACGGGCAGCGCCTGGTGGGGATGTGGAGCATCCGGCACTCCCGCACCGACATGTACCGCGAGTACGACGCATCGCTCCTCGAGCAGGTGGCGCCGTACCTCGCGCTCTCGCTCTCGCTGAGCGCGCTCATCGAGCCGGTGCTCGGCGCCTCGGAGGGGATGGGCCAGCACGTGGAGGCGATCACGGCCACCACGCAGCAGCTCCATGCGTCGTCGCAGGAGAGCGCCGACACGGCGCGACGCCTCGCGGCGATGGTGAGCGCGCTCTCCGGCACGCTCTCCCGGGGCGCGGACGAGGCGCGCGCGGCGCAGGCGGTGGCCGACGCCACCGTGGTGGAAGGGCGCGGGACGCAGCGCAGCGGCGAGCAGATGCTGCACGATGCCCGCGTGGTGCGCGGCGCCACGGAGCAAGCGGCGGCGCAGCTCACCGCCGCCGCCGAGATCGTGCGGGAAGGCGCGGCGCAGGTGGCGCGCTTGCAGGACGTGTCGATCGCCGTGCAGAAGTTCGGGCAGACGATCACGAACCTCTCCGACCAGACGGGGCTGCTCGCGCTGAACGCGGCGGTGGAGGCGGCGCGCGCCGGCGTGCACGGGCGCGGCTTCGCGGTGGTGGCGCAGGAGATCCGCGCGCTCGCCGACCGGAGCGCCGCCGAAGCGGAGGGGATGGACCGTGCCGTCCGCGAGATCCGCGCGACGCTCGAGCGCGCGACCATGCTCATGCAGCGCACGCGCGCCGAGGTGCTCTCGGTGGCCGAAGCGGGGAGCGGGTGGGTGGACGAGCTGGACCGGATCGTGGCGGCCTCGGAGGACGTGGCATCCACCGGCCACCGGATCGTGGACGCCGCGCGCGAGAGCGCGCAGCGTGCCGAGGTCATGGCGCTCGCGCTCGTCGGCGCGCAGGCGGACGCGTCGCGGGCGGCGACGGAGACGGACGTGGTCGCCGGCGCCAGCACGCAGCAGGAGGGCGGGATCGAGTCGCTGAACGAGGCGGCGACGCGACTGAGCGAGACCGCGCGGGAGCTGGCGGCGGCGGTGGCGAGGGTGAGAGCGGCGGGG
>CAMLEQ010000508.1 GCA_946479015.1 uncultured Gemmatimonadota bacterium
TCAAATCAACCGGGACCGCGTCCCCCCCGCCTCCCGCGGGCCACCCGACCCAACACCAACGGGGGGGCGTGGCGCCATGCGCCGCGACGCCCCTTTCTCGTCCATGGTGGAGGAATCTCCACCCGACGTCCACGCGATCTCCACGCTGCCTCCAAGTATTCGCGACTCGACCGACACATCATCGCCGCACCGGTCGGGGGGCTCCCGTGCCGGCCAACCAGTTGATCTCGCCAGAGGAGGCGACCATGGCACGCATGCTCCCGGATCCCACGTTCTATCCTTCGCCCACGATGGCCGGCGAGGCGCCGGCGGAGGCGCTGGCCTACGTCGCGCTGCTGACCACGGGGGAGAACGGGAAGAAGGACGCCATCGGCGTCGTCGACACGGACCCGGCCTCACCCGACTACGGGCGACTGGTGGGTCGACTCGACCTCCCGAACGGGGGGAACGAGCTGCACCACTTCGGCTGGAACGCCTGCAGCTCGCACCTCTGCGCCTACGCGCCCAACCCGCATGTGGAGCGGCGCTATCTGGTGGTGCCGGGAACGCACAGCTCGCGCATCCACGTCGTCGACACCGCGCCGAACCCTCGTGCGCCGCGCCTCGTGAAAGTGATCGAGGGGGAGGAGGTGATGGCGAAGACGGGGTACGCCGCGCCGCACACCGTGCACTGCGGTCCCGACGGCGTCTACATCAACGCGCTCGGCGCGCGCGACGGCGGCGGGCCGGGCGGCATCTTCGTGCTCGACCACGAGACGTTCGAGCTGCGAGGGCCGTGGGAGCGCGACCGCGGGCCGCAGCATCTGGCGTACGATTTCTGGTGGCACCTCGGTCACGACACGATGATCACGAGCGAGTGGGGGACGCCGAACATGGTGCGGGGCGGCGTGAATCCGGAGCTCCTCCTCGCCGGCAAGTACGGCCACGCTCTGCACGTCTGGGATCTGCGCCGTCGCACGCACGTGCAGAGGCTGGAGCTCGGCGCCGAGCAGCAGATGGTGCTCGAGCTGCGCCCCGCGCACGATCCGAGGCGGAGCCACGGCTTCGTGGGCGTCGTCCTCAGCCTCGCGGACCTCTCCAGCTCCATCTGGATGTGGTATCGCGACGACGCAACCGGGCGCTGGGAGGTGCGCAAGGTCATCGAGATCCCCGCCGAGCCGGCCGACCCGTCGACGCTCCCGCCGCTGCTCCAGGGATTCGGGGCCGTGCCGCCGCTGGTCACGGACATCAACCTGTCGCTGGACGACCGCTTCCTGTACGTGAGCTGCTGGGGGACGGGCGAGCTGCGCCAGTACGATGTGCGCGACCCGCTCGACCCGCAGCTCACCGGCACGCTGCGCATCGGCGGGATCGTGCGGCGGACGCCACACCCGAAGAGCGGGGAGCGGGCGCTGAACGGCGGACCGCAGATGGTCGAGATCAGCCGCGATGGACGCCGCGTGTACGTGACGAACGCGCTCTACACGCCGTGGGACGCGCAGTTCTACCCGGACGGCATTCGCGGGTGGATGGCGAAGGTCGATGTGGCGTCCACGGGAGGAATCGCGTTCGACGCCGATTTCCTCGTCGAGTTCGAGGACGGGTTGCGCCCGCATCAGGTGCGGCTCCAGGGAGGGGACGCGTCCTCCGATTCGTTCTGCTACGCGGACTGATGATGACCGATGCATCGCTCCCCTGGCTCTCCCTGCTCGCTCTCGGCGCCGCACACGGGATCAACCCGGCGATGGGGTGGCTGTTCGCGGTGGGGCGGGGGCTGCAGGAGCGGGACCGGCGCGCGCTGTGGCGCGCGCTCGGTCCGCTCGCCCTGGGACACGCGCTGGCGATCGCGGCGACCGTGCTGCTCGCGATCGTGCTCGGGCAGGTGCTGCCGCTGTCCTGGCTGCGTCGGATCGTCGCCGCCGCGCTCCTCGTCGTCGCGCTCGACGGACTCCTGCGGCACCGCCACGTCCGGCTGGGCGGCATGCGCGCGGGTGCGCGGGAGCTCGCCACCTGGTCGTTTCTCATGGCGTCCGCACACGGCGCGGGGCTCATGGTGCTCCCGTTCGTGCTCGGCGCCGTGCTGCAGCCGGCGGCCACGATGCACCACCACCACGCCCCGTGGCTCGACGGCGGACAGGGGGCGCTGCTCGTCGCGGCCGGGCACGCGGGCACGAACGCGATCGCCGTGACCGCGCCGCTGATTCACACCATCGGCTATCTCGGCGCGACCGCCGTGCTCGCCCTGGCCGTGTACGATTGGGTGGGGCTGCGCATCCTGCGTCGCGCGTGGGTCAACCTGAACCTGGTCTGGAGCGCGGCACTGATCGTGGCGGCGCTGATCGTGGCGCTGCCGTGACCGGCGAGTCGATCCCGGGATGCACGGGGAGGCGCACGACGTCCGTGCCGGTTCCCAGGAAGCGACGCACCTCCTCGACGAAGCGCGGCCACGCGGGCTCGGTCTCGAGCAAGACGTGGTTGCGGCCCTCGAGCGGCACGAATCGCGCCCCCGGAATGAGCGCCGCGAGCTTGCGCCCCTGGCCGAACGACGCGACGGCGTCGCCCGTGGCGTGCAGCACGAGCGTGGGCGCCCGCACCCGCGGCGCGAGCTCGGTCACATCGATGGTCGCCGCCGTGGAGAGCAGGCGGGAGCCGATCTCCGGCGAGGTCGTGACCCGTTGCAGGTCGCTGAACCAGCGCATCTGCTCGGGCGTCCCCTCGGGGAGGAAGCGCGCGGCGAAGAAGAGGCGGAAAGCCGGGTTGTCATGTCCCCAGCCGAGCGGAATGCCGCGCATCACCATGGTCGTCTGGTCCAGCTCCGCCGGGGTGCGGGCGCGGCTGATGACGCCCTGCGCGAACCCGCCGTAGAGCACGAGGCGGGTGACCCGCTCCGGATGGCGCACGGCGTAGGCGATCGCCACGGCGCATCCCTGCGAGATGCCGAGCAGCGGGAA
>CAMLEQ010000509.1 GCA_946479015.1 uncultured Gemmatimonadota bacterium
ACACGCGCTCTACCTCCCTCCTCTTCCCGTCAGTCTCCCACACGCCACACGCGTTGTTCGGTGGTCTAGCCACCAGGTCCTAGGCCCCCCTCCCCCTACCTCCAATCGCTCCGTGGTGTAGGATGGACAACGACCTTCCACCGGAGCCGCGCATGATACCGCGATACCTTCCGCTCGTGCTCGCCGCGGTCGCCACCACAGCCTGCAGCCGATCCCGGTCCGGCCATGGCGCGAGGGACAGCGCCGCGGCGCGCACATCGCGCGCCGATTCGGGCGCACCGTCCTCCCAGGAGACGGGAGGGGGGAGAGCGGTCCCCGAGAGCGCCGCGACCACGGCGTCACCGGAGTCGGCCGTATCCGCTCGCACACGCGAGACACCGCCGGCGGAGGGCGACAGCAGCCGAGCGCGCACGCACCGGGATTCGCTGGTCGAGTCGCGCCGCCACCTTCCCAAGGGCGCGAAGACCGACACCGGGTTCCGCCCGCGCGCCGTGACGCCACGCGACAGCGGCGCGGCGCGCGACAGCACGTAGCCGACGCGCCTCGCGCTCGTCAGGCGCGCAGCTCGTCAGGCGGGCGTCAGATGATGGCGCCGAGATCGAGCAGCGCGTGCGGTCCGGGCTTTCCCGGCGGTGGCGGGACGGGGCGCGGCGGCTCGCTCGGCAGGGGGATCACCCGCGGCCGGTGCGCCGCGCGGCGCGCGCGACGTGCGGCCGGCGTCTCCAACGGCTCCGCATGCACGCGCGTGCCGCGCCCCCTCTCCGGCGGATCGGCGCGCACCGGCGTGCGCGTGCCGCTGGCGTGCGCGGCGAACGCACGCGGTACCACCACGCCGTCCCTGCGCCGCAGCGCGGGCGGGCCTCCGGCGGCGCGGCGCGGCACGACCAGCGGCGCGCGCCGCGCGCGCTGTCGCGCCCAGTACTCGCGAATGACGACGTGCTCCGGCTCGCCAGGCATCTCCGGCGCCGGAACCGGCGCGCCGTGCGTCGGCGCGCCGGGTGTCGCCGGAGCGGCCGCGGCCGCCGGGCGGCTCGCGTCGTCCGGCGCGATCACCTCGGGCGTGGGGATGCCGTCGAGCACGGGCGCCGGCGCGCGCGGCGGCTCGAGCGCCACGAGCGCGGGACGCGCGCCATGCGCCGCGCCCGCCACGAGCACGCCGCCGCAGGCGCAGCCGAGCTGTGGCGCGATGTCGATGAGCGTCCGCTCGCGCGAGAGGAGGCGCTGCGAGAGCTCGAGCAGGAAGTCATCCCCTTCGAGCTCCACGAGCGCGCGACCGGGATCGACGGCCTCCAGGCGCTCGGGGGCGGGCGCGCCGCCGGGGAGCGAGTGGAAGCGTCGCCGATCGGGCGGGAGCACCGACTCGAAGAGCTCCGGCTGCTCGGCGAGCACGATGTCGTGCTCGCCGAGCATGGCGAACAACGCCTCCGGGGAGAGCCGCGCATCGATCGAGGGATCGGTGGCGGCCGGACACGCCCCGATGTAGGTGATGTGCACCGGACGCGCGCCGTACGCGGAGCGCAGATAGCGCGCGACCGCCACGGGCGGCGCGGCGAGCCGGATGAGCCACGGCGCGAGATCGTCGCCCACGCGCGCGAGCCGCTCGGCGACGTACGGGCACGCGCACAGTACCGCGGGACCGTCGGGGAAGTCGCCGAGGCGCTCGAGGCACGCCGAGGCGACGAGCTCGTCCCCCCAGCTCGCGGGGAAGACCACCTCGTAGCCGAGCGCATGGCACGCGTGCGCGAGCTGCACCGGTGTCGCCGGCAGCGCCGCGAGCACCGCGTCGGAGCCGAGGACGGCCACCGACGCGTGGCTGGAAGACGAGGGGGTACCGCGCGACATCCGGTGAAGTGATCCGCGATGAGGGGAGATCTAAACTGCGATGCTGATCGGTCCGCTGTCCAGCACGGCCCGTACATTGCGGGTGGGCGCGTTGGGGCATCGCGCGGCCAGCCGGTCGGGTGCGATGCGTGGATCTGGTCTGCACCATCGCAGGGACGAGAAGTGCTTGCAGTCCGAATGAAAGAAATCACGCGGTTGCCCATCGAGCAACGGGAAGCCATCGCCGTGTACGGCGCTCGGACGTCGTGGCCCGCCGGGTTCACGATCTACGAGCAGGGCGCGCCGGCGGATGGCGTATTCATCGTGCTGCGGGGGCAGGTCGTGCTCCGCAACCAGGTGAGCGCCGGACGGAGCTTCGTGCCGTGGGTGGCCACGCCGGGGGAGACCTTCGGCGGCGAGGGGCTCGAGCGGGATGCGCGGTACGCGAGCCATGCGCGCGCCGAGGAGGAGAGCGACACGCTGCACCTGAGCACCGCGCGCTTCAGCGCCCTGCTGCGCGAGCAGCCGGCGCACGCGCTGGCGCTCATCCGCCAGATGATGGCGGAGCGCACGGCGCTGCTGGAGAAGTTCGGCCAGTACGCGACGCTCACGGTGGAGCAGCGGCTGATCGCGGCGCTGATCCGCATGGCGCAGAGTCGAGAGGAGCGCGCGGACGGTGGACGTCCGCCGGTGGTGCCGCGCCGCCTGCTCGGCGAGCTGGTGGGCGCGACGCGCGAGTCGATCTCGCTGGTGCTCGGGCGGCTCTCGTCGGAGGGGCTCATCCAGCGCGATGGCAACGGCCTGGTGATCCACGATCTCGACCGCCTGGCGGCGCGACTCGCGCAACCGGGGCAGCGGGGCGGGATCGTGGTGTACGACGAGCGCGCGCCCGGATCCAGCGTGACCGCCTAGTCCGGGGGGGGCGCGCGCGATTGCGCCACGCCCCGGCTCGCGAGTAGAGTGCAGTGCGCGCCGCGCGTCCGCGCGGCGCCCTCCATCTCTCACGCGCCGCGACATCACGATCATCCGCGATCACGCCGCCGTCGCCGTGCCCGGCTCGACGTCGAACCTCGGAGCGGGGTTCGACTGCGTGGGCATGGCCGT
>CAMLEQ010000510.1 GCA_946479015.1 uncultured Gemmatimonadota bacterium
CATCCAGTCGGGAGGCATTCCGCTGGCGCAGAACCTGGCCGGCAAGCTCTGGCCGCCGTACGTGGCAGCCTCGTAGTAGTGCACGAGCGGATGAACCGCCGTCGGCGGATCGTCGCACGCCGAGACGGCGAGCGCACCGACGGCGAGAGCGAGCGCGAAGACCAGCGCGGAAACGCGATGGCGCGATGAGCGGCGTGGGTCGAACACGTGGTCCAGGGGTAGGAGCAGTCAGGCACCGGGGGCGGGCCGAAGACCATACGAACGCGCGGCGGGTCGCGCAAGGAATCCCGGCACCCACTGGCCGGCACGTGCCGATCCGGACGCCGGGTGTGCGCGATTCTGTTTCATTAGCGAAACGTTATATTCCCCGCGCCCGGTCGTCCTTCATTAGCCGGCACCAATCACCCACCCGCCAATGTCGCTGCTGCGCAGGATCCGCAACCGCCACCTGCTGCTGATCGACCTCTGTCTGCTCGCCGCGGCGATACCGGTGGCATACGTGCTCCGGTTCGAGGGGCTGAGCTGGCGCGGGAGCGGGAGGGAGGCGGTCGCCTTCATCGCGCTCGCCGTCCCGATGCAGCTCCTCGCGTGCTTCGCGGCGGGGGTGTACCGGCGGGCGTGGGGGCTCGCGAGCGTGGCGGAGCTGGAGGCGATCGTGCTCGCCGGAGGGGGCGCGGCGCTGGCCGGCGCGGTGGCGGGGGTGATCGTGGGGCGGCTCGGCCTCGCGCCCATCCGGGTGCCGATGTCCGTGCTCGCGCTGGACGCGCTGTTCGCCGTCGGCATCGTGGCCGCGCCTCGGCTGGCCATCCGCGCGCTCTCCACCAAGCGCACTCGGAGCTGGCGGCGGGAAGACCCGCTGGCGCTCATCGCCGGCGCCGGCGCGGCCGGACAGCTCATCGCGAAGGAGCTGCTCGCCCACCCGCAGCTCGGCATCAGGCCCGTGGGCTTCGTGGACGACGACCCCCGGAAGCAGCGGCTGTTGATCGCCGGCCTCCCCGTGCTCGGCCCCGTGGAGCGCCTCCCAGCGATCGCGCGGAAGCACGGCGCGCGCGAGCTGGTGATCGCCATGCCGAGCGCGCCCGGCGCGGTGATCCGGAGCGTCGTCCAGGCGGCGCGCGGGTCGGGGATGCACGTCCGCACCGTGCCCGGGCTGTTCGAGATCCTCTCCGGCCGGGTGGGGATCTCCACCCTTCGCGAGGTGCAGATCGACGACCTGCTGCGCCGCGAGCCCGTGCGCACCGACCTCGATCGCGTGCGCGAGCTGCTCCAGGGGCGCACCGTGCTGGTCACCGGCGCTGGCGGATCGATCGGCGGGGAGCTGTGCCGGCAGGTGTGCGGGATGACCCCCGCGCGACTCGTGGCGCTGGGGCACGGGGAGAATTCAATCTTCGAGATCACCGGGGAGCTGCGCCGCCGCTTCCCCGGGGTGGAGATCGCGCCCGTGATCGCCGACATCCGCGACGAGGCGCGCATGCGCGAGATCTGCGCGCGGGAGCGCCCGCACGTGATCTTCCACGCCGCGGCGCACAAGCACGTGCCGCTCATGGAGGAGAACCCGATCGAGGCGGTGACCAACAACGTGCTCGGCACGCGCAGCGTGGTGCAGGCGGCGCTGGCGGCGGACGTCCCGCACCTGGTGATGATCTCCACCGACAAGGCCGTGCGTCCCACCAGCGTGATGGGGGCGAGCAAGCGGGCGGCGGAGCTGGTGGTGCAGCAGGCCGCCGCCGAGCATGGGCGGCACTACGTGGCCGTGCGGTTCGGGAACGTGCTCGGGAGCCGGGGGAGCGTGGTGCCCATCTTCCTGCGGCAGATCCGCGAGGGGGGACCGGTGACGCTGACGCACCCCGACATGTGCCGCTACTTCATGACCATCCCCGAGGCCGTGCAGCTCGTGCTCCAGGCCGCGGTGCTGGGGAGCCCTGGCGGGGAGCTGTTCGTGCTCGACATGGGGGAGCCGGTGCGGATCGTGGACATGGCGAAGGACCTGATCCGCCTGTGCGGGCTCGAGCCGGGGACGGACATCGAGATCCGGTTCACCGGCATCCGTCCCGGGGAGAAGCTGTACGAGGAGGTGTTCTTCGACGAGGAGCACGCGACGCCGACGGAGCATCCGAAGGTGCTGCGGGGGCGGAACGCTCCCGTCCCCGGCGACGCGGCGGAGCGGATCGGCGATCTGCTCGAGGCGGCGGAGCTGGGGGAAGACGGCGATGCGCTGCGGCAGCTACTGCGGCAGGTGGTGCCCGAGTTCGCGACGGCCGCCGCTCTCACTACCGCGGGATCGGCACCTGGTTCTGCTTGAACTTTCCGGGCCCGCCGAGGCGAACGAGGGCATCGTACCCCACCACGGAGCAGGACGGCCACTTCCTGTAGGCGTAGGCAGCGAAGCTGTCCGCGTACGATCCGCTGGAGCGCTCGAAGCCCACGCCCGACTCGCACGCGTAGATCTTGATCCGGCCGGAGAAGCCCGGCGGGAGGTGGTCGGCGAGGAGGTCGCACAGATCCTTGCCGGTGAGCGCGACGCTGCCGTCCTCGCAGCCGAGCGTGGAGCTGTTCGCCTCGCAGTGCCCGACGATGATCAACTGGTCGGTGGCGGTGGTGAGGCGGCCGACCGCCTCGCGCCACTCCGGATCGTCCACGAAGAAGTACGAGGCGGGCAGTGGCGGGTTGGGTCGGCAGGTCAGCTTCCGCCAGAGGCCGGGCTTGTTGTGCTTTCCTTCCCACTGGCCGAGCTTCGCCTCGGCGTCGAACTCGTCGCCGCGTCTCTCGCGCGACAGCTGGTCGGCCTTCGCCTTCGGGTACGGGAAGAGGATGACCCGTCTCGAGAAGACACCCATGATCGCCTCCGGGGTGGTCGGCGCCTGGTACCGCGAGGGTGCTCGAAGGTGTGGGGCAGATTGAGTATGAGCAATGGCGACTCACCTG
>CAMLEQ010000511.1 GCA_946479015.1 uncultured Gemmatimonadota bacterium
ATCGGGCGCGACCACCTCGACACGGGGAGCGTGGCGTCGCCGTTCCGCGAGACGGAGGCGATGAAGGACGGGAGCGATGCGATCGCCGACTGGGCGATCCTGAACGCGATGCTGAACGTGGCGAGCGGCGCGTCGTGGGTGTCGTTCCACCACGGTGGCGGGGTGGGGATCGGCAACTCGCTGCACGCCGGACAGGTGATCGTCGCCGACGGCACGCCGGAGATGCGCGTGCGCCTCGAGCGGGTGCTCACGAACGATCCGGGGATCGGCGTCGCGCGGCACGCGGACGCGGGCTACGAGATCGCCGAGCGGACGGCGGCGGAGAAGGGGATCGATCTGCCGATGAGGAGGTGAAAGCACGGGATGCGGGATGCGGGGCGCGGGACGCGGGGCGCGGAACTCGAGATCGGTACTCCTCGGCTCGGCGCACGCGCTCTCGTCCTCGCACCCCGCGTCCCGCACCCCGCGTCCCGCACTGCGCACCCCGCGAGTCCCGATTCCCGAGTCCCGAGTCCCGATGCTCAGCTCCCGCTTCAAGCTCTGGCACGTCCCGCTCTTCGCGGCGAAGTACGCGCGGCTGCACCTCAAGCGCTTCCCGATCCTCGTGCACTTCGAGGTGACGATGCGCTGCAACGCGCGCTGTGACTTCTGCGACTACTGGAAGACCGATGCGGCGGAGAAGGCGCGCGAGGTGAAGAGCTTCGCCGACGCCGCGCGCTTCTTCGACCCGCTCATGATCACCTTCACCGGCGGGGAGCCGCTGCTGCGGCGCGACCTCGAGGACCTCGTGGCGGGGGTCGCGCGCGCGGTGCGGCTCAAGTACATCACCGTGATCACGCACGGCGGGATGCTCACCGCCGAGCGCGCGCGGTCGCTCTGGGATGCGGGGCTCAACCAGTTCAACATCTCGCTCGACTTCCTCGACGAGCGGCACGACGCCGCGCGCGGGATCCCGGGGCTGTCGCGGAAGATCTTCGACACCATCCCGCGCATGCAGGCCGTGGGAATCGACAGCATCCGCTTCAACACCGTGATCAAGATGGAGAATCTGGACGAGCTGATGCCGATCGTGCAGCGCGCGCGGGAGCTGCGGGTGGGCGTGTCGTTCAGCACGTACACGGACTTCAAGAACGGCAACGACGCGCACCGCATCCGTCCGGAGCAGCTCCAGCGGCTCGATGCCGTGATCGCCGAGCTGCTGGCGTTCAAGCGGCGGCACCGGGGGGTGATCGTGAGCTCGGACCATTACCTGTCGCAGGTGCCGCGCTGGGTGCGCGGCGAGCTGGGCGCGGAGCCATGCCGGTCGGGGGTGCGGACGATCCACATCAACCCGTTGGGGCAGGTGCGGCGCTGCCCGGATTTTCCGAGCGACTTTCACTGGAGCGAGTTCCGCACGTACGAGCCGATCGCGTGCGACGCGTGCTATTACGCCTGTCGAGGGGAGGCGCAGGCGCCGCTCACGCTGTCGCGCGTGCGAGATGTGAGCGCGTGACGGCGCGCCTGTTCGTGAACGCCGCGCAGGTGGTGACGTGCGCGGGGGCGCCGCGCGCGCGGCGCGGCGCCGAGATGCGGGACGCGGGCGTCCTCGCGGGCGCGGGGCTGGCGGTAGCGGTGGAAGGGGAGCGGATCGCTGCGGTCGGGGCACGCGACGCGCTCGAGCGGCGCTGGCCGGAGGCGGAGCTGGTGGACTGCGGGGGCGGCGTGCTGATGCCGGGGCTGGTGGACTCGCACACGCACGCGGTGTTCGGTCGGGCGCGCTACGAGGAGCAGGAGCTGCGCGCGGCGGGAGTGGGCTACATGGAGATCGCGCGGCGGGGCGGGGGGATTCACGCCTCGGTGCGCGACGTTCGCGCGCGCGGCGAGGAGGAGCTGGCGGCGCTCGCGCGCGCGCGGCTGCGCCGTCTGGCGTCGTACGGGACGACGACGGTGGAGGTGAAGTCGGGGTACGGCCTGACGGTGGAGGACGAGCTGAAGCTGCTGCGGGTGATCGCACGGCTGTCGGGCGAGGTGCCGCTGCGGCTGGTGCCGACGTGGCTCGGTGCGCACGAGATCCCGCTGGAGTACCGCGGGAGCCCTGGTGGGCGCGCCAGTTATGTCAATGTGCTCGTCAAAGAGATGCTCCCCATCGTCGCCTCGCAACGCCTCGCCACCTTCGCCGACGTCTTCTGCGAGCCCGGCGTCTTCACCACCGACGAGACCAGGCAGATCCTCGGCGCCGCGCGCGATGCCGGACTCGCGCTCAAGCTGCACGCCGACGAGCTCGAGACCTCCGGGGGCGCCGAGCTGGCCGCGGAGATGGGCGCCACCTCCGCCGACCATCTCGCCGCCATCTCCGATGCCGGCATCGCTGCGCTCGCCCACGCCGGCACCGTCGCCACGCTCCTTCCGGGCACGATGCTCTTCCTCGGGAAGGGAACCCGGGCCCCCGCGCGCGCACTCATCGACGGCGGTGCCGCGGTGGCACTCGCCTCGGACTTCAACCCCGGCACCTCCCCCACGGTGAACCTCCCGCTCATTCTCACGCTCGGGGTGAGCGAGCTGCGGATGAGCGTCGGCGAGGCGCTCATCGCCGCCACCGTGAACGGTGCCGCCGCCCTTGGCCTGGCGAGCGAGATCGGCCAGATCGCCCCGGGATTCTCCGCCGACCTCGCGCTCTTCGACATCGAGGACGCGCGCGAGTTGCCATATTGGTACGGTGACCGTCGTTGCAAGGGGACGTGGCTGCGTGGCAAACCTTGTCCCCCGTATGAGTTACCGGTATCTTGAATTTCCTTTGCCCCCGCCTCGGGCACAGCCCAGCCCGTACGCTACGGAGCCCTCCACGCGCTGATGTCCAACGTCGCGAAGCTCAAAAAGCGAGCGCTCGAGTACGAGCAGAAGAAGCAGCTCGACAAGGCGCTCGAGACGTACGTCCAGATCCTC
>CAMLEQ010000512.1 GCA_946479015.1 uncultured Gemmatimonadota bacterium
CGGGCTCACCGGCGGAGCCTGTCCACCTCCACCGTCGGCACCACCAGGGCCTCCAGCCCTCTCGCTCTGAGCCGAGCCGAGAGCGCCGGGATGCGGCGCGATCTCATCGCGGCCCATCGCGCGCGCGCGGCGGCGAGGCGCGCGCGCTGGTCGGCGAAGGCGGCGCGCACCTGCGCGCTCGGCTCGCGGTCCGCGCCCCCGACGATCGTCTCGAGGCCGCCCATCGTGTCGCCGATCCCCGCGGCGTCCAGCGCCGCCGCGTCGCGGTCGAGCGAGTCCGCCGCGGCGGTGGTGGCGGCATCCAACCGCGAACGGTCGAGCGCGCGCAGTCCAGCGCGCACGCCGCCGATCTCCGTCGCGAGCGCGTGCGCGTCGGCCATCGCGTTCCAGATGTCGAGCCCCAGCGCGAGCTGGGACTCGAGCGCCGCGCGCGACACCGTCACGCGGGGGTCCATCGTCACCCGCAGAGGGCGCGTCTCGGTGTGCCCGTCCACCGTGAGGCGCAGCTGATAGTCGCCGGGGAGCACGAGCGGCCCCTGCGGCTCGGCCACCGTGCCGTGCTCCGCGATCGCCGCGATGCTGTACGAGTACGATGCCGCGGGAGGCGTGGGATAGCGCAGGTCCCACACGAAACGGTTCAGCCCCGCCCTCGCGCCGGGACGCTCCACGCGCGGGAGCCACTCGTCGGTGAAATACTGCTCCGCCTTCGGCGGCGGCGCGCTGTCGGCACTCGAGAAGCGCCGCACGAGCTTCCCTCTGGCGTCGAGGATCTCGAGCGTCACGGGGCCGGAGGGCGCGCGAGCGAGCCAGTAGTCGATCACCGCGCCGGCCGGTGGGTTCTCCCCGTGCGGCGTCTCCGGCGGGAGCGGCGTGTCGGTGTTCTCGCTCCGACGCACGCGCACCGCGGCGGCGGGGCGGAAGAGGTGCGAAGGCGCGCGCAGCACCGAGTCCGTGATCTGGCGGAGCGGCGTGACATCGTCGAGCACCCAGAAGGCGCGCCCGTGCGTGGCGGCCACCAGGTCGGCGCCGTGCACCGCCAGGTCGTGCACCGGCACGGTGGGGAGGTCGAGCTGCAGCGACTGCCAGTGGTCCCCGTCATCGAACGATACGTACACGCCCAGCTCCGTCCCCGCGTACAGCAGCCCCACGCGCACCGGATCGGCGCGCACCGCGCGCACGTACGCGCCCGCGGGGATCCCCGCGCTCACGCGCGTCCAGTGCCTGCCGCCATCGTGCGTGCGGTAGACGTACGGGGCGAAGTCGTCGAGGCGATGCCGGTCCACCGCGGCGTACGCGGTGGCCGGATCGGTGCGCGACGCGTCGATGATGCTGATCTTGCTCCACGCGGGGAGCCCCTGCGGCGTGACGTCGCGCCAGTGCACACCGCCGTCGGTGGTGCGCTGGATCTTTCCGTCGTCGGTGCCGATCCAGATCACTCCCTCGCGCGCGGCGGACGGGGCGATGGTGTAGATCACCCCCCAGCCGTGCGCCGCGGCGGTGGCCACGGTGGGCGGGGCGGAGTCCGCGCGCGCGCCCGGGAGCGCGCCGGTGAGGTCGGGGCTCGCCTCGGTCCAGTGGAGCCCTCCATCGGTCGTCTTCAGCAGCACCTGCGCGCCGAGATAGAGCGTGCGCCGATCGATCGGGTCGAAGACCAGCGGCGAGGTCCAGGTGAAGCGGTACTTCCGCCGCGGCAGCGGCGTGCCGAACGCCGCCACCGGCGCCGGGGAGATGTCCTGCCGCTGCCCAGTGGTGCGGTCGAAGCGGTACACGGCGCCGTACGTGTCGCCGCCGTAGATGATGTTCGGGTGCAGCGGATCGGGCGCGACGTACCCCGCCTCACCGGCGCCCGGTGTGAACCAGTCGCGGAAGGTGATCTCGCCATAGTCGCTGCGGCTGGCGATCGCCACGCTCCCCGCATCCTGCTGGGCGCCATAGATCAGGTAGGGATACTGATCATCGGTGACCACGTGGTAGAACTGCCCCGTGGGCTGGTCGTACCAGCTGCTCCACGTGCGTCCGCCGTCGAGGGTGATCGTCGCCCCCTGGTCCACGCCGCTGATGATGCGCCGGCTGTCGGTGGGGTCGATCCACACCGAGTGGTAGTCGTCACCCCCCGGCGCACCCTTGATCGCGGTGAAGGTGCGTCCGCCGTCGGTGGAGCGCATGATGGAGCGGTTGGGGACGTACACGATGTCCGGCGACGATGGATCCACGTACACCCGCCCGAAGTACCAACCGCGCGTGACGACGTTCGGATCGGTGCTGGTGCGCGTCCAGCTCGCCCCCGCATCGTCGGAGCGGTAGAGCCCGGACGCGCCGCGCGCCTCCACCAGCGCGTACACGCGCGCGCCCCCCTTCGCCACCGCGATGCCGATGCGCCCCACCCCGTCGGTGGGGAGCCCGTGACCGGCGACCGGCGCCCAGGTGACGCCGCCGTCGGTGGACTTCCAGAGTCCGCTCCCCGCTCCCTCGTCAGGCGGATACTGGCTCCACGGCGTGCGACGCGCGTTCCACATCGCGGCCCACACCACGCGCGGATCGCCGGGATCGTAGGCGATGTCGATCGCGCCGGTGCTCTGGTCGCGGTAGAGCACCTTCGTCCACGTGGTGCCGCCGTCGGTGGAGCGGTACACGCCGCGCTCCGCGTTCGGCCCGTACGCATGACCGAGGGCGGCCACGAGCACCACGTTCGGATCGCGCGGGTCCACGCGGATCTCGCCGATCTGCTGCGTGTCATCGAGGCCGAGATGCCGCCAGTGGCGCCCGCCGTCGGTGGACTTGTAGATCCCGTTGCCGTACGTGATGTCGGAGCGCATGTCGGCCTCGCCGGTGCCGACGTAGATCACCGTCGGGTCGGACGGCGCCACCGCCAGCGCGCCGATCGACGCGATGCGCTGGTCGTCGACGAGCGGCGTCCACG
>CAMLEQ010000513.1 GCA_946479015.1 uncultured Gemmatimonadota bacterium
CCACGAGCGTGAACGCGTCGTTCACCCGGAAGAAGTTGATCTCGCGCGTCTTCCCTGGCGTCTGGCTCACGCGCGCGAGCGCCTTCCGCTTCACCAGGCGGTTGAGGAGCGACGACTTCCCCACGTTCGACCGTCCGCTGAACGCCACCTCGGGGAGGTCGGCGGGGGGGCGCCACCCGGCCGGGGACTGCATCCCGCCCAGGAAATCGAGCCGCCGGATGACCAGCGGATCCTCGCGCGGCCGGTCCTCGTCGCCGCCGGTCGGGGTCGTCACGTCGGCCATCAGTGCGTCACTTCCGGTGCCGCCGCGGCGGCACCGGAGGTGACGGCCATCGCATCGCGCCGGAGCGCGAGCGCGAGCACGTCGTCCATCGCGGCCACCGCGTGGAACTCCAGCCCGCCGCGAATCTCCTCGGGGATCTCCTCCAGCTCGCGCGCGTTCCCCCGCGGGATGATCACCCGTGACACCCCCGCGCGCCGCGCGGCCACGATCTTCTCCTTCAGCCCGCCGATGGGGAGCACGCGTCCCCGCAGCGTGATCTCCCCGGTCATCGCCGTGTCCCCGCGCACGGGGACGCCGGTGAGCGCGCTCACGAGCGCGGTGGCGATCGCGATCCCCGCCGATGGACCGTCCTTCGGCGTGGCGCCGGCGGGGATGTGCACGTGGATGTCGCGCGCGCGCACGAACTCCGGGTCGATGCCGAGCACGCCGGCGCGCGAGCGCGCGTAGGTGAGCGCCGCGCCGGCGGACTCCTTCAGCACGTCGCCGAGCGTCCCCGTGAGGCTGAGGCGCCCGCGGCCGCGCACGATGGCCACTTCGATCTCCAGGAGATCTCCTCCGGCGGCGGTGTACGCGAGCCCCGTGGCTACCCCCACGCGGTCCTCGAGCGACGCGCTCTCGTCCTCGAACGGCGGCACACCGAGCAGCTCCTGCAGCCGCTCCGGTCCCACCACCGCCGGGGCGCTCGGCGCCGGGGCGCTCGCTGCATCGGATGCCGCCGCGACCTGTACCACGTCGGCCGCGGCACGCCGCGCCAGCTTGCGCGCGATGCGCGCGATGCGCCGCTCGAGCTCCCGCACTCCGGCCTCGCGGGTGTAGCCGCGCAGGATCCCCGTCACCGCCTCGGCGGTGATGGTCACCCGCTCCGGATCCAGCCCGTGCGCGCGGAGCTGTCGCGGGATCAGGAACTGCCGCGCGATCGTGAGCTTCTCCTGGTCCACGTACCCCGGCAGTCGGATGATCTCCATCCGGTCGCGCAGCGGCTCGGGGATCTGCGCCAGCGAGTTCGCCGTCGTGAGGAACAATACCTGTGACAGGTCGTAGTCGACCTCGAGGTAGTGGTCGTTGAAGGTGCGGTTCTGCTCGGGATCGAGCACCTCGAGCAGCGCCGCCGCCGGGTCGCCGCGCCAGTCCTGTCCCATCTTGTCCACCTCGTCGAGGAGGATGACGGGATTCACCACCCCGGCGCGCCGCATCGCCTGGATCACCCGGCCGGGGAGCGCGCCGATGTAGGTGCGGCGGTGTCCGCGGATCTCCGCCTCGTCGCGCACGCCGCCGAGCGACATGCGGACGAAGGTGCGGCCGAGCGCGCGGGCGATCGAGCGCCCCAGCGACGTCTTCCCCACTCCCGGAGGGCCCACGAGGCAGAGGATCGGCCCCTCGAGCTTCCCCACCAGCGCGAGCACGGCGATGTAGTCGAGGATCCGGTCCTTCACGTCCTGAAGGCCGAAGTGGTCCTCGTCGAGCACCGCCTGCGCGTGCGCCACGTCGAGCACCTCGTCCGTGCGCTCCTCCCAGGGGAGCCCGAGGAGCCAGTCGAGGTAGTTGCGCCCGACCGTGGACTCGGGGGAGAGGGGCGTGGTGCGGCGCAGCTTGCGCAGCTCGCGCTCGGCGCGCTCGCGGATCGCCTGCGGGAGCGTCTTCGCGGCGAGCGTGCGCTCGAGCTCGTCCACGTCGTCCCCCTCGTCCTGCCCGAGCTCGCGGTGGATCGCCTTGAGCTGCTCCTGCAGGTAGAACTCGCGCTGGTTCTGGAAGAGCGACCCGCGCACATCGTTCTCGATCTTCCGCTCCAAGCGCAGGATCTCGATCTCCGCCGTGAGGAGATCCGCCAGGCGCTGGAGGAGCGCGCCGAGCGATGCGGCCTCGAGCAGCGCCTGGCGCTGGTCCACGCGGACGAGGAGGTGCGCGGCGATGGCGAACGCCTGCTTCTCGTGCGCCTCGCTCCCCTGGACGATGGAGATCACCTCCGGCGGGAGGCGCCGGTGCAGCCCCACGTACTCCTCGAAGAGCGACGCGACGCGGCGCGCCATGGCGTCCTCGTCGGCATCGCCGCTCCCCGGCTGGTAGGGATTGCTGGCGAGCGTGGCGCGGAGGTGCGTGTCGCCGGGCGCGTAGCGGGTGACGCGCGCGCGCGCGACTCCCTCGAGGAGCACCTTGGTGGTGCCGTTCGCGAGGCGGGAGATCTGGAGCACCTTGCCGATGATGCCGACGCGAAAGAGGTCGGCGGCGGCGGGCTCCTGGATCTCGCCATTGCGCTGGGCGACGAGGAAGATCCACCGGTCCTCGCGGAGCGCGGCCTCCACGGCCCCGAGCGACGCCTGCCGCCCGACCAGCAGCGGGATGACCATGTAGGGGAACACGACCACGTCCCGGAGCGGGAGGACGGGGAGGCGGTCGGGCACCTCGAAGTGCTCGGTGGCGCGAGAGATCGTCAGCATGGGGGGAATATAAGTCGGGAGTCGGGGGGCAGGGGGCAGGGGTCAGGGGGGACTCGGGAATCGGGACTCGGGAATCGCCGACAGTGGAACGCAGCGAGGGGCCGCCGGCGGCCCCCCCGCCCCCCCCCCCCCAACCGAAAAACCCCCAAACCCCCCCGCCCCCCCGCCCGCGGCCCCCGCCCCA
>CAMLEQ010000514.1 GCA_946479015.1 uncultured Gemmatimonadota bacterium
GGGACGACCGGTGGGACCGGGCGACTGCAGCCGAGCGTCGCGGGCACCCTGACTGCCGAGTCGCAGCGTCCGCGCAATCGGGTCGTGCAGGTGAGCCGCTTCGGTGGCCCGGAGGGGCTGGAGGTGGTCGACGCGCCCATGCCCGCGGCAGGGCGCGGGGAGGTGCGGGTCCGCGTGCTCGCATCGAGCCTGGAGTTCACGGACGTGGTGATCCGGCGTCACCTCTACCCACAGACGATGCGCCGCCGGCCGCCGTTCGTGCTCGGCTACGATCTCGTTGGGGAGATCGACCAGATCGGCGATGGCGTGAGCGGCTTCCAGCTCGGCGATCGGGTGGCCGACATGACGGTGCTCGGGTCGAACGCCGCGTACCGCACCCTTCGGGCGGAGGACCTCGTCCGCGTGCCAGCAGGCGTCGATGCGGCGGAGGCGGCCGCGCTGATCCTGAGCTGGACGACCGCGTATCAGCTCCTGCACCGCTCGGCCCACGTGCAGCCGGGGCAGCGCGTGCTCGTGCACGGAGCGGCCGGCGCCGTCGGCCAGGCGCTCCTGGTGCTCGGCGGGGCGGCGGGCCTCGAGCTGTGGGGGACCGCCCGCGGCGAGCACGCGGCGCTGGTCCGAGCGCTCGGCGCCACGCCGATCGACTACCAGCGCGAGGACTTCACGCGCGCGCTGCCGGGCGGGTTCGACGTGATCTTCGACGGCGTCGGCGAGGACGACTATCGCCGCTCCCTCGCGGCGCTCAGGCGCGGCGGCCTGCTCTGCGCCTACGGCTACACGTCGCGCGTGCAGGCGCGACGGCGTGGTCCCGGCGTCCTGATGTGGCTCGCGCGAGTGTATCTCGGGAGGCGGGTGCTGAGTTGGCTCCCCGGCGGCAAGCGCATTCGCCTCTACTCGATCAACCTGATGCGGGCACGGCATCCCGCCTGGTTCGCACAGGATCTCGAGCGCCTCTTCGCCCTGCTCGCGGCCCACACCATCCAGCCGCGCGTCGCCGAGCGCATCTCGTTCGATGAGATCGCCGACGCCCACCGCCGCGTCGAGGCGGGGGGGCTGGACGGAAAGCTCGTCCTCTGCCCGGAACTTCCATCGCGCCGCGACCGAGACGGGCTTGCCGTGCACGCGCCCTCTGTCCCCGCCATTCCCGAGCTCCCCCCGACCCCCGACCCCAGGCCCCCAGCCCCGAGCAGTTAGACGTTGAAGCGGAAGAGCATCACGTCCCCGTCGCGCACCACGTACTCCTTCCCCTCGCTCCGCACCGCGCCCTTCTCGCGCGCGCCCTTCCAGCCGTCGCTCGCCACGAAGTCCTCGTACGACACCGTCTCCGCTCGGATGAAGCCGCGCTCGAAGTCGGTGTGGATCACCCCCGCCGCCTTCGGCGCGGTGTCCCCCTTGTGGATGGTCCAGGCGCGCACTTCCTGCTCGCCGGCGGTGAAGTACGTCTCGAGGCCGAGCAGGGTGTAGCTCGCGCGGATGAGGCGGTCGAGCCCGGCGGACTCGAGGCCCAGCGAGGCGAGGAAGTCGGCGCGGTCCTCCGGCGGCAGCTCCGCCAGCTCGGCCTCGATCTTGGCGGAGAAGGGGACGATCTCGGCGTGCTCGCCGCTCCTCCGCACCGCCTCGCGGAGCGCGGCGAGGTGCGGTCCCTCGGCGCCGGTGAGCTCCTCGTCGCTCACGTTCGCGGCGTAGAGCACCGGCTTTGCGGTGAGCAGGGAGAGCGGCGCCAGGAGCGCGCGCTCCTCGGCGGTGAGCCCCCCTTCCCACAGCCCCTTCCCCTCGCTCAGCACCGCGTGCGCTTTCTCCAGGGCGGGCAGCTCGGCCTGCGCCTCCTTGTCCGCTGACTTCGCGGCGCGGCGAACGCGGTCGAGCCGCTTCTCCACCGTCCCCAGGTCGGCGAGCGCGAGTTCGAACTCGATCACCTCCCGGTCGCGCGCGGGATCCACGCTCCCCATCACGTGCAGCACGTCGGGATCCTCGAAGCAGCGCACCACGTGCACGATCGCATCGGTCTCGCGGATGTTCGCGAGGAACTTGTTGCCGAGCCCCTCGCCGCTCGACGCGCCCTTCACGAGGCCGGCGATGTCCACGAACTGGACCACCGCGGGGACGGTGCGCTGCGGGTGCACGATGGTCGCGAGCGCCGCGAGTCGGGCGTCGGGCACCTCGACGATGCCGACGTTGGGCTCGACGGTGCAGAACGGGTAGTTCGCCGCCTCCGCCTGGGCGGAGGTGAGGGCGTTGAAGAGCGTGGACTTGCCCACGTTGGGGAGTCCGACGATTCCGAGCTTCAGCATGCGATCGAGTGCGTGTGCGTGATGATGAGGGCCGGGCGCGGGGCGCGGCGTGCTACGTCGTGGACGCGCCGTTGTGCGCGTTCATCGCGGCCACGATCCCTTCGCGCAACCAGCGCTCCGCCGCGTCGGTGAAGCGGGGCATGAGCGACAGGATCTCCTCCCGCTCGGCGGACGCGAACGGGGAGAGCACGAAGTCCGCGAGATCGCCGATCGGGCGCTCCGGGTCCAGCGGGCGAATGCCGATGCGCAGGCGCGGGTAGTCGCGCGAGCCGATCGTCTGCTCGATGCTCTTGAGGCCGTTGTGTCCGCCCGCGCTCCCCTGCGCGCGCAGACGGTAGCTTCCCACCGGGAGCGCCACGTCATCCACCACCACCAGGAGGTCGGTGACGGGGGACCAGAAGGCGCGCCGCAGGTAGGGAACGAGCACCTTGCCGCTCAGGTTCATGAACGTGAGCGGCTTGAGCAGGCGCACCTGGATGTTGTCGACGCGTCCGCTCGCGGCGAGCGCCTGTCCCTCCTCGCGCCACCCTCCGAGATGCCAAACGTCGGCGAGGTGGTCCACCACCCACCAGCCGACGTTGTGACGCGTGCGCTCGTACTGCTTGC
>CAMLEQ010000515.1 GCA_946479015.1 uncultured Gemmatimonadota bacterium
ACGACATCGCGCAGCGGCTGGCGATCGCGCCGGCGTCGGTGAGCGGGATGGTGCGGCGCCTGGCCGACCAGGGGCTGCTCGAGCACGAGCGCTACCGCGGCGTGCGCCTCACGGACATGGGGCGCCGCGTGGCGCTGCGCACGATCCGCCGCCACCGCGTGATCGAGGCGTATCTCACCCTGGCGCTCGGGTACCCGTGGGACCTGGTGCACGATGAGGCCGAGCGGCTGGAGCACGCCGCGAGCGACGAGCTGATCGACCGGATGGCCGCCGCGATCGGCGAGCCGGCCACCGACCCGCACGGCGCGCCGATCCCCACGCGCGAGGGGGAGATCGAGGAGCGGACGCTGCTGTCGCTGGCCGACCTGGCGCCCGGCGAGCGCGGACGAGTGGTGCGCGTGAGCGACGACGACGCGGAGCGGCTGCGCTATCTCGCCGAGCTGGAGCTGCTCCCCGGCACCGAGGTGTCGCTCCTCGCGCGCGCGCCCTACGGCGGTCCGCTCACGCTCTCGGTGCGCGGCGGCGAGCGGCTGGTGGGACCGGCGCTCGCCGCGGTGGTGCTGGTGGAGCGCGAGGAGTAGCGGCGAGGAACGGACCTTGCCACCCTCCGGCGCACAGGAGGGACGCGTCGTCCCTCGCGGTCCAGGAGGTAGCAGTGGCGACGCACGCGATGCACGTAGATGCCGACACGACGGTTCCCGAGCTGATCGGACGTCTCTCCGACGACTCCAAGCGCCTCGCGCGCGGCGAGGTGCGGCTGGCCAAGCTGGAAGTCGGCGAGAGCCTGCACCGCGCCACGCGCGGGATCATCCGCCTCGCGCTCGCGCTCGCGGTGGGGGTGGTGGCGCTGGTCGCGCTGACGGTGCTCCTCACCACGCTCATCGGCGACGTGCTCATCGGTCACCTGTGGGCGGGCGCGGTGATCACGGGAGTGCTGGAGCTGGCGGTGGGCGCGTGGCTCGCCGTGCGCGGCGCCCGCACGCTCTCGCGCGCCGACTACACGCTCGGCGAGTCGCGCGAGGAGCTGCGCGCGACGGCGACGTGGGTGGCTAGGGAGACGTAGCGCGCGCCGCGCGCGCGACCGCGTCCGCCCACTCTCGCTCGGTGCGCCGCCGCGCCGCGGCCAGCGCATCGCGGAGCGCGCCGCGCCGCGCGTCATCCAGCGTGCTCCACGAAGCCACGGTGGCGAGGAGCGCGTCGAGCGCGTCCCCCATCCGCGCCATCCACGCGTCCGCGTCGCCGCCGGCGCCCATCGCCTCGGTCCCGAACACGCCGGCCGCCACCCACCCGGTCGCGATCCCGCGCGACACGACGCGGTCGAGGTCGCGCGCGCCCACCACCCCCTCGGCGACGAGCGCCGTGGCCTCCCGCAGGAGCGCCGCCGTGAGCCGGTTGGCCACGAGCCCCGGCGTGTCGGTGCGCAGCACCACCGGCTCCCGCCCCACCGCGCGCAACGCGAGCTCCGCGCGGCGCAGCGTGGCGGCGCTCGTGGCGCGGCCGCCGCACAGCTCCACCACCGGCACCGCGTACACCGGGTGCAGCGGGTGCGCCACCAGCACCCGGTCGGCGAACGGGAGCTCGTCGGCGATGTCGTCGGCACGGACGGCGGAGGTGGACGACGCCACCACGGCATCATCGCGGACGTGCCCGGCGAGCGACACGAGCACCTCGCGCTTCCGCGCCAGCACCTCGGGGAGCGACTCCTGGATCCAGTCCGCGCCGTCGGCGCCCGCGGCCGCCGTGGGGGCCCGCTCGATCGCCGCGTGCGCGGCGGCGCGCGCGGCATCCGGCACGGGCGCGTGGCGCACGTCCAGCGCGATGTCGAGCGCGGCGCGCGCGCGGGGGAGCGCGGCGGGATCGGGATCGACGATGCGCACGCGCGCGCCGTGCGCGGCGAAGAGCGCGGCCCAACCGCTGCCGATCTCCCCGGCGCCGAGCACCGCCACCAGCCGCGGCGCCGTCACGCCCGCTCCCCGTGCAGCGGGTGCTCCGCGAGCCATCGCTCCGCCGCGTCCGCGCCGGGCGCGAGCGCGCCGGGGGGGAGCCAGCGCGCGAACACGCGCCGCTCGAGGAGCGAGAGCACATCGCGCGCGCGCGTGTCCACGGCCACCATCGCGCGCGCGCCGTGCTCCGCCACGCGCGCGACCGCGCCGCGCCGCTCGTCGTCGGAGGTGGACACCGCGAGGCGCATCGGCGCCCAGCGCGCGAGCGCGGGGTCGGCGACGAGCGCCACGGCGAGCGCATCGTTCACCACGCAACCGTCGAACGACTCCCACGCGCGGTGGAACTCGGCGTAGAAGCGGAGCGCGTCCGCCCAGAAGCGCGCGGCCGGGTCGAGCGCGCCCGCGCGCTCCAGCGCGCGGATGGCGCGCCCCGGCACGGCGATGCGCCGCGTCACGTCGAGCGGGACGAGCCGGAGATCGAACCCCGCGCGCAGCACGAGATCCGCCGCCTCGGGATCGGCCCACCAGTTGAACTCGCTCCACCGCGTCTGCGTCCCGCGCACCGCGAGCGCGCCCCCCATCACGAACAGCGGGCCGACCGTGCGCGGCAGCTCCGGTGCGCGCTCCACGGCGCGGGCGAGGTTGGTGAGCGGGCCGAGGCAGCAGAGCGCGAGCCCGGGGCACTCCGCCGCCGCGGCGATGATGGCCTCCGCGGCGCGGTCCGGCTCCGGCACCGCGGGGGTGGCCGGGCGCACCCACCCCAGCCCCTCCTCGCCGTGCGTCTCGCGCGCGGGGCGGGGCGGGCGGTGCAGCGGAGCGGCCGCGCCGGCGATCACGGGGGCGTCGATGCCGGCGAGCTTCGCCACCTCGCGCGCGTTGCGCGTGGCGCGCTCCACCTCCACGTTTCCGTGCACCGTCGTGAGCGCGACCACGCGCAGCGACTCCGTCGCCCCC
>CAMLEQ010000516.1 GCA_946479015.1 uncultured Gemmatimonadota bacterium
CCGAACTGGTGCGGGCCGTAGATGCAGCTCATGCGGAAGACGACGGTCTGCAGCCCGAACGAGCGGGCGTAGTCGAGCACGTACTGGTCGGCCGTGCCCTTGGAGCAGCCGTACGGGCTATGGAAGTCGAGCGGTCGCTCCTCCCCGATGCCGTGCTCGCGGATCACCGACTCGCGCGGCTCGTACCGCGCGCCGCGCCGCGCCAGCCGCACGTCGTCGAGCGCGCCGTACACCTTGTTCGTGGAGGTGAACACCAGCGGCGGCGGCTCCGCCGCGGCGCGGATGGCCTCCATGAGGTTGAGCGTCCCCCGCGCGTTCACGTCGAAGTCGGTGTTCGGGTCCACGAGGCTCGTGGTCACCGCCACCTGGGCCGCGAAATGGAACACCTCGCTCGCCTGCGCCACCGCCTTGCGCAGCGCGGCCGCATCGCGCACGTCCGCGATCTCCGCGCGGACGCGCGAGCCGTGCGTATCGCGGAGCCAGCGGAGATTCCGCTCCACGCCGGGGCGGGACAGGTTGTCGTACAGCACCACGGAGCGGCCGGCCGACAGGAGCCGGTGCGCCAGGTTACATCCGATGAAACCCGCTCCGCCCGTGATGAGCACCGGCCGGGAGGACCGCGCCCGCTTCGCGCCAGGTTCGTGGTGCACCGGGGGCGTCACCTCGCGCTCACCGTTCGCGGGGCGCGTCATACCGTCAGCCCCCGCGCCGCCAGCTCGGCGCTCGCTTCCGCCACCCGGTCGCGCGGCATCTGCCCCGCCAGCCATTCGGCGAGCGCGCCGATGCCGCTCTCCAGCGTGGTCCGCGGCTCGTAGCCGAGCACCTCGCGCGCCCGCCCGATGTCCGCGAAGCAGTGCCGGATGTCCCCGACGCGGTACTTCCCGGTGATGTCCGGCGCGATGTACTCCTTCCCGAGCGCCGTGGCGATCCGCTCCGCCACCTCGCGGATCGTGTAATTCCGGCCGCTCCCGACGTTGAACACCTCTCCCGCGGCCTCCGGCGTCTCGAGAGCGAGCACGCAGGCGCGCGCCACGTCGTACACGCTCACGAAGTCGCGCCGCTGATGGCCGTCCTCGTACACGGCCGGGGGATTGTCGTTGAGGAGCCGCGACGCGAAGATCGCGAGCACGCCGGTGTACGGGTTCGAGAGCGCCTGCCGAGGACCGAACACGTTGAAGAAGCGGAGCGCCACCGTGGGGATGTCGTACGCCCGACCGATCATGAGGCAGAGGCGCTCCTGGTCGTACTTGGAGAGCGCGTACACCGATGCGAGCGAGGGAGGCTTGGTCTCCGGCGTCGGGATGGGGGTGAGCGGACGACCGTCCGAATCCATCGTCTCCCATTTCCCCGCGCGGAGCTGCGCGAGCGAGCGCTCGGCGGCCGGCACGATGCGGCCATCGGCATCGCGGTACAGCCCCTCGCCGTAGAGGCTCATGCTGGACGCCACGACCAGCCGCTCCACCGGGCGGTCGATGAGCGCCTCGAGGAGCACGGCCGTGCCGCGATTGTTGACGTCCGTGTAGTGGGTGATCTCGTACATGCTCTGCCCCACCCCCACCGCCGCCGCCAGGTGGAACACGGCATCGACCCCCTTCAGCGCGCGGCGCACCGCCACCGGATCACGCACATCGCCGACGAGGAGCTCCACGTCGGGATCCAGATAGGCCGGACGCCCCGCGCTCCGCGCGCTGTCGCCATGCACCTGTTCCGCGAGATTGTCGAGCGCTCGCACGCGGTGACCGCTTGCGAGCAGCGCATCGGCGAGGTGCGACCCGATGAACCCTGCCCCGCCGGTGATCAGGATCTGCCCCATCTCCAACACCTCCATCCCACACATGAGTCGCATGACGGCGGGAAGAGCTCGGAGAGGCGCCATCACCCGTGCTCCACGACCCGTCTGGTCGCGCTCTACGCCGTCGTGAGCTCCGGACAGCGAGCTCGATCGCAGGCATGGAGAGGGTGCAACAAGCGGGCCGGTACTTACCTTTCGGCGTGAGGAGTTCGTGCCGTCGCGCCGTATTCGCGCGGCACGACGCCTGTCGTCGCGTGCCCTTCCGCACGCGCCGCGCGTCATATTTGGAGGCGGGGAAACCGCCGCACGCGGCGGGGTATCACCCGCCCGGGCGCGCTCCACGCGAGCACACCCGCGCTCACATCGCAGACCATCGCGCCGCACGCCTCGCACGGCGCGTCACCATGGGATCATGCCGCACCTGAAGTACCACACCGGCGCCTACGCCCGGTTCGACCCCGGCCGCGACCGGAAGCTGTTTCGCCGTTCCCTGCAGTTCGTGGCGCCGTACCGCGCGCGCCTCCTCGGTGTCTCCCTCCTCGCGCTCGTCGTCGCGGCACTCGGCGCGCTCCAGCCACTCGTGATGAAATTCGTGTTCGACACCCTCGCCACGCGCGCGGGGCTCGACACGCTCGCCCTCATCGTCGGGGCGCTGCTCGCGGTGGAGATCGCGCGCACGCTCTTCGAGGGGTGGCTCGGCATCGCCACCTGGGACCTCCGCCTCGCGGTGGACTACGCGCTGCGAGAGCGGCTGCTCGGGAAGCTCAACGACCTCCCGATGTCGTATCATCAGGCGGAGAGCGTGGGCGGCACGATGCAGCGGGTGAACCAGGGGATCACCGGCTATCTCACCGCGTTCAGCGAGATCGCGTTCAACCTCGTCCCCGCCGTCGGGTACCTCGCGCTCTCCGTGATCGCGATGGTGCGGCTCGAGTGGCACCTGGCGCTGCTCGTGGTCGCGTTCACGCCGCTCCCCGCGCTCATCGGCGCCCTCGCGGCGCGCGAGCAGACGCAGCGCGAGCGCACGCTCATGCAGCGGTGGACCACGCTCTACTCGCGCCTCAACGAGGTGTGGGCGGGGATCCGCACGGTGAAGGCGTTCGC
>CAMLEQ010000517.1 GCA_946479015.1 uncultured Gemmatimonadota bacterium
GCGACGGGGGCGGTGATGATGCCGATCCACCTCTCCACGACGTTCGAGCGCGATCCCCTGGCGGCCACGCCGCCGCGCTACATCTACACGCGCGAGAACAACCCCAACCGCGAGGCGCTCGAGCAGTGTCTCGCGGCGCTCGAGCGGGGAGCGGCGGCGCTGGCGTTCTCGTCGGGGTCGGCGGCGACGATGGCCATCCTCCAGACGCTCCGCCCCGGCGACCACGTGCTCGTGCCGAACGACGCGTACTACGGCACCATCCGGCTGCTGCGCGACATCCTCGGACCGTGGGGGCTGGAGCACACGCCGGTGGATGCCACGGACGCGGCGGCGCTGGAGCGGGCGATCCGCCCGAGCACGCGGCTGGTGTGGCTCGAGACGCCGTCCAATCCGCTGGTGCGTGTCACCGACATCGCGCGCATCGCCGAGCTGGCGCACGCGGCCGGCGCGCTCGTGGCGTGCGACAACACGTGGGCGACGCCGATGGCCACGCGCCCGATCGAGCTGGGCGCCGATCTCGTGATGCACTCCACCACGAAGTACCTCGGCGGGCACAGCGACGTGCTGGGGGGCGCGGTGGTCGTGCGCGAGCCGGGGGAGCTGCTCGACCGGCTGCGCGCGGTGCAGCGTGCCGGGGGCGCGGTCCCATCGCCGTTCGAGTGCTGGCTGACGCTGCGCGGCATCCGCACGCTCCCCTGGCGCATGCGCGCGCACACGGAGAACGCGCTGCGCGTCTCGCGATTCCTGAGCGGTCACCCGGCGGTGGAGGCGATCCACTATCCCGGGCTGCCGTCGCACGCGGGGCACGAGATCGCGGCGCGGCAGATGACGCTCTTCGGCGGGATGGCGTCGGTGCAGGTGCGCGGCGGTCGCGACGAGGCGCTCGGGGTGGCGTCGCGCGTGCGGCTGTTCACGCACGCCACGAGCCTCGGCGGCCCGGAGAGCCTCATCGAGCACCGCGCGTCGGTGGAGGGGCCGGAGACGCGCACGCCGCAGAACCTGCTGCGCATGTCGATCGGGCTCGAGCACGCGGACGACCTGATCGCGGATCTCGACCAGGCGCTCGCTCCGCTCGCGCGATGACCAAGGCGTGCCAGGGCGCGCCGAGCGTCGGCATCCTCGTGTTCGACGACGTGGAGGTGCTCGACTTCGCCGGCCCGTACGAGGTGCTCGGGCAGGCGACGCGCGATGACGGCGCGCCGGCGTGCCGGGTGCTCGCGCTCGCGCCGGCGCTCGACGTGCGCTGCCGGGGCGGGCTGCGCGTGCGCGCCGACGCCACGCTCGACGATGCGCCGCCGCTGGATCTGCTCATCGTCCCCGGTGGTCCGGGGACGCGCGCGGAAGGCGCGGCGCTCGAGCGGCTGGTGCAATACGTGCGCGGGTGCGCGCGGCGCGGGACGACCATCGCCTCGGTGTGCACGGGAGCGTTCGTGCTCGCGCGCGCCGGCGTGCTCGACGGGCGCGCGGCCACGACGCATCACGACTGGCTCGACCGGCTCGGCGCCGGCTTCCCCGCCGTGCGCGTGACGGGAGGGAAGGTGGTGGACGAGGGCGCGGTGCTCACCGCCGGCGGGATCTCCTCGGGGATCGACCTCGCGCTCCACATCCTGGAGCGCTGGTTCGGCCCCGGCGTCCGCTCGCGCGCGGCGGAGCGGCTGGAAGGCGCGTGGCGGTGAGCGCGGCGATGGATCAGGATCCGACCTGGTCCACCGCCACCTCGAGCGTTCCGTTCACCCCCAGCACCGACACCTCCGTCGCGCCCCGCGCGCCGCGCTGGAAGCGGAGCGAGACACGGGCGTCGCCCACGGTCACGTCGCGCAGGTCGAGCCGGTCCACGAAGTCGGGGAGCATGGGGCGCACGATGCGAAGCCGCTTCTCGAACGCGTCGGGCACCAGGCCGAGCAGCGTCTCGAGCATGTAGGGGATGCTCCCCGCGGCCCATGCCTGCGGATGGCACGCCACCGGGTAGTGCACGGGGGTGGCGTAGTCGGCGCGCGAGAAGCCGGCGAACAGCTCGGGGAGGCGATAGCCGGTGAAGTTCATCGCCGCCTCGGTGATCCCGTGGACGACGCGCAAGGCCAGGTCATCGAAGCCGTAGCGACGGAGGCCGGCCACGATGAGCGAGTTGTCGTGCGGCCACACCGTGCCCAGATGGTAGCCCACCGGATTGTAGCGCCGCTCCTGCGCGGAGAGCGTGCGGATCCCCCAGCCGCTGAACATGTCGTCCTGCATCAGCCGGTGCGCGGTGCGGCGCGCCTTCTCCTCATCGGCGATCCCGGTCCAGAGCGCGTGGCCGGGGTTGGAGGAGACGACGCGCAGCGGCACGTTCCCCTTCTCGAGCGCGAGCGCGTAGCAATCGAGGGAGTCGATCCAGAAGTCGCGGTTGAACCGCTCGCGCAGCCGCTGGGCGGCGGCGCGGAGCCTCGCCGCCGCCTCGTGGTCGCCATCGCGCTCGTACAGATCGGCGATGAGCTGGCGCGCCTGGTACGCGTAGCCCTGCACTTCCACGAGCGCCACCGGCGGGGAGGCGAGGTGGCCATCGGCGTCGACGATGGCGTCGCCGGAATCCTTCCACCCCTGGTTGATCAGCCCGCGCTCCGAGGTGCTCGCGTACTCGATGAAGCCATCGCCGTCCGCGTCGGCGTCGCCGCGCATCCACTGGAGGGCGAGCTCGATGTGGTCGCGCAGGTCGTGGAAGAGATCGAGGCGTCCGCTCCACCGTGCCTGTCGGCCGATGAGGATGAGGAAGAGCGGCGTGGCGTCCACCGAGCCGTAGTACGGCGTGTGCGGGATCTCGCCGAGCCGGGCCATCTCGCCCACGCGGAGCGAGTGAAGGATCTTCCCCGGTTGCTCGTCGCGCCAGTTGTCGGTGCGGTGCCCCTGGTAGCGCGCGAG
>CAMLEQ010000518.1 GCA_946479015.1 uncultured Gemmatimonadota bacterium
CCCGCGCGCCGGCGCGGCGGAGGAGACGAAGATGATCTGCGCGCCGTCGAGCGCGAGCAGCGTGCCGGAGAGCGCGTGCCAGGCGTCCTCGCACACCATGACCGCGCACCGCCCCCACGGCGTGTCGAAGGCGCGGAAATCGTGGCCGCGCTCGACGAAGCGCTCCTCGTCGAACAGCCCGTAGGTGGGGAGGAAGTTCTTGCGGTGCACGTGCCGGATGAGCGGCGCCTCGCCGCCAAGGCGCACGCACATGGCGCTGTTGTACAGCGTGTTCTCGAACACCTCGTAGAAGCCGAGCACCACCTCGAGCGTGCGCTCGGCGGGAGCCACCGAGAGGTAGGCGCGCTGGAGGTCGGCGGCGAGCGCGCCGGCGCCGAGCGCCATCTCGCGCACCCCGCCCTCGAGGAAGTAGCCGGTGAGCGCCGTCTCCGGCAGGTGGAGCACGTGCGGACGCGGGGTCATCGCGTCCAGCTCGGCGAACAGGTCGGCGAGGTGCCGGAGGTTGGCCGCGTACTCACCCTTTCGCGGCGCGAACTGGACGGTGGCCAGGTGGATCACGGGGGGCATGGAGGAAAGTTGCCACGCCGCGACGGGGGGAGCAACGCCGCCGGACGAGCACGGCGGTTATCTTCCGTGCGCCCGGTCGTGTGTCTTTTCGGAGCCGGCGGGGTATGTCGAGGATCGGATGGCGCCCGAGGCGCCGGGAGCTCGAATAGCGTGGACGTGAGTCATCGTTCGGCGCGGCGGGGCGGGGTGCGCCGCCGCGCGGTCATCATCGCGTGCGCCACCGCGCTCGCCGCGGCGCCCGTACGGGCGCAGGGCACGGGCGAGGCGTGGCAACTGGTACAGCCGCCGCAGTCGTCGCTCGTGCTCGCGCGCGACGGGTCGCTGATGGGCGAGATCGGAAAGCAGATGCGCACGAGCGTGCCGCTGAAGACGCTCCCCCGCTACGTGGGGGAAGCGTTCATCGCCGTGGAGGACCAGCGCTTCTACGAGCACGACGGCGTGGACGTGATCGGCCTCGCCGCCGCGCTCAAGGACGCCCTCGGCGGACACGCGCGCGGGGCGAGCACGATCACCCAGCAGCTCGTCGGCAACATGCACCCCGACCTCGTGGACCGCAGCGACCGGAGCATCGGCCGCAAGCTCCACGAGCAGGCCGCGGCGCGCGAGATGGAGAAGCACTACACCAAGGCCCAGATCCTCGAGGCGTACCTCAACCAGATCGACTTCGGCCACGGGTGGTTCGGCGTCGAGGCCGCGTCGCGGCACTACTTCGGCAAGCCGGCGGCGCAGCTCTCCCTCGCCGAGGCGGCCACGCTCGCCGCCCTCCCCAAGGGGCCGGCGCTCTGGGATCCGATCGCGCACCCCGAGCGCGCGAAGGAGCGGCGCAACCTCGTGCTCTCCCTCATGGCGCAGCAGGGCTACATCTCCAAGGCCGTGGCCGAGGAGACCTCGCGCCAGCCGGTGGTGACCGCGCCGGGCCGGGGGATGCCCGCCGCCGCGCCGTACATGGTGGACGTGGTGCGCCAGGAGGCCGAGCGCGCGGGGATCCCGGTGGAGAACGGCGGCTACCGGATCATCACGACCATCGATCCCGAGCTCCAGCGCGCGGCGGTGGACGCGCTCGCGAAGGGCACCGCGGCGGTGGAGTCGCGTCCGGGGTGGAAGCACGAGACGCTGGCGAAGCACGCGAAGGGGAGCTCCGACTACCTGCAAGGGATGGTGGTGGCGCTCGACCCCATGACGGGGGACGTGCTCGCGCTCGTGGGCGGGCGCGACTACGCGCTCTCTCCCTTCGACCGCGCGGTGAACGCCGTGCGGCAGCCGGGGTCGGCGTTCAAGCCGTTCGTGTACGCGCAGGCGTTGCGCGACAGCATCCCGCCCACCGCGATCGTCCCCGACACGGCGCTGGCGATCCTGATGGACAACGGCGCCATCTACCGGCCGGGGGATGACGACGGTCTCTTTCTCGGCCCGCTCACGCTGCGGCAGGCGCTGGTGAAGTCGCGCAACACGGTGGCCGTGCAGCTCGGGATGCGCGTGGGGATCGACTCCGTGGCCGCGCTCGCGAAGCGGCTCGGGATCGACACGCCGATCGCGCCCTATCCGTCGAGCGCGATCGGCGCCACGGCACTCCGCCCCATCGACCTCGTGGCGGCGTACACGGTGTTCGACAACCTGGGCGCGGTGGTGGAGCCGCGCTTCATCAAGCGGATCGAGGACCGCGCCGGGCACACGGTGTGGGCGCCGCCGGCGCAGGCGCCGCGCTTCGCGATGGATCCGCGCGTCGCGTTCATGGTGCGCGACATGATGCGCGACGTGGTGGCGCGCGGCACCGCCACGGCGGTGCGCCGCGAGGTCCCGGAGCGGATCCCGGTGGCCGGAAAGACGGGGACGACCAACGACAACACCGACGTCTGGTTCGTGGGGATGACGCCGGAGGTCGTGGCCGGCGTGTGGCTGGGCTTCGACCGCCCGAAGCCGATCGCGCCGGGCGCGTACGGCGGGTCGCTCGCCGCGCCGATCTGGGCGGACATGATCGCGCGGTACTACGAGGGTGGGCGGCCGGCGGGGACGTGGGACGATCCCCCGGCCGGGCTGGTGACGGCGGAGATGGACCGCGTGACCGGACAGCCGGCCACCGACTCGACCCCGCCGGACAAGCGCTACACCGAGTACTATCTGGATGGCACCCAGCCCGGCGCCACGGACCCGTGGTCGCTCTGGAACTGGGGGCCGATCGGGGCGCGCTAGCTGCTGGGGGCGAGGGACCGGGGGTCGGGGGACAGGGGGATCTCGCGACGGCGGGGTGAGAGGTCAGGCACTGCAGGAGCTAGAGATGCGGAAGCGGGGGGGGAGGGGCCCGCGGGGGGCGGGGGCCCCCCCGCGGGT
>CAMLEQ010000519.1 GCA_946479015.1 uncultured Gemmatimonadota bacterium
CCCACTCACGCGAGGACTCGCCCCGGTGGGCGGGCCAGGCTCATTGACCTGGCGCAGCGGATTCGACTTCCGCCCTCGCTATTCGACACACGAGCCGGCACGGCCGGTGGAGGACACGAGATGCCGACAGGGTACACGGCTGAGGTGGCGGAGGGGAAGGTGACGGACTTCCGGACGTTCGCGCTCCGCTGCGCGCGCGCGTTCGGCGCCACGATCATGCAGCGCGACGACCCGATGAGTGATCTTCCGAAGCTGCGCGAGGAGTCGCCGTACTACCGCGAGGCGCTGGAGCGCGCCCAGGCGCGGTACGCCGAACTCCATGCGATGTCGCGCGAGGAGATCCAGCGGGCGGCCGAGGCGGACTACGCGGATCTGATGCGCGGTTACCGCGAGCGGCTGGCTGAGATGGCGCTCACGCGCGGGCGGTACGAGTCCATGCTGGCCGAGGTGCTGGCGTGGGCGCCGCCGACGCCGGAGCACGCGAAGCTGAAGGAGTTCATGGAGGAGCAGCTTCGCCAGTCGCTTCAGTTCGACATCTACGAGCCCGACGTGACGCCCTGCCGGAGCTCGACGGAGTGGCGCGCGGAGGAGATCAGGCGCGCGGAGGAGCGGGTCGCGTATGCCGCCAAGCGCCTCGCCGAGGAGAAGAAAGCCGTTGCCGGCGCCAACGCATGGATTCAGGCGCTCTACAACAGCCTGCCCGCCGGTGAGCCGGCGAGCAAGGGTGCAGGGGCCGCGTAGGATGCCGAGCAAGCCGCGCCCCTTCGTGAAGTCGGCCGATACGGAGACCAAGCCCGAGCGCTCCCGTGCCGAGGTCGAGAAGATGCTCCGCCGCTACGGCGCGGTCGGGATCTCCATCGCGCAGCAGTTCGACGACCAGCAGCGCGTGAAGCTCATCGTCGTCGAGTTCATGGTGCCGAACTCCGGCGCGAAGGACGCGGCGAAGGTGCCCGTCCGGCTCCCGGTGGACGTGCACCGCGTGTACGACGCGCTCTATGGGCGGCCGCAGCGCTGGACGCAGCAGCCCGATCACGCCTGGGGTTACGTGCACAACCCGAAGGGCTACGACGGGCGGAAGATGGAGCAGGCCGAGCGGGTCGCGTGGCGGAACCTCGTGCTCTGGCTCGACGCCGCGCTCTCGGCGGCCGTGATCGGGCTCCAGACGATCACCGAGGCGTTCCTGGCGCACACGCTGGTGGTGGACGACTCCGGCGGCACGCGGCGGATGATGGACTACCTGGATCTCACGCAGGGCGCGCTCGCGCCGGGCGTGCGGGCGCTGCTCGCGGCGCCGGCGCAGGAGGGCTGATGGCTGACGTCGCGGTCGAGCAGGTGCGCGCGAAGCTCGCGGAGCTGCGGAAGAACGCCGCCGCGCGGCGCGCCGTGAGCGAGATCGACCCGGTCGCCGACGCGATCGAGTTCTGTGTGGGCGAGATCGCCGAGACGCTCGCGCACGCGGCGGAGGCGACGCGCTACCTCACCCCCGCAGGGTTCGCGCGCCTCCACGAGCCGCGGGTGAACGTGCAGACCGTGCGGCGGTGGATCCGCGAGGGTCGGCTCGAGGCGACGCGCTCGGGCAAGACGTACCTCATCCGGCGCGACGCGGCGGTCGCGCCGCTCCAGCGAGCGAGCTGATGGCGGCCGACCACGCGCCCTGGTTCGGCGAGAAGCGGGGGTACGCCCCGTACGAGGTGCAGCCATACGAGCTGCCCGAGCGCGGCTGGCGCGTCTACCTGCGCTGGTACGTGCGCGGGCAGCGCCGCTCGCGTGTCGCACGCGATGAGGTGGGGCGCACCTTCACGCTCCGCACGGCCGAGGGAAAGCTCATCAAGGCGCGCGTGGAGAAGGCGTATGCGGCGGCAGAGGCGAAGTACCAGGAGCTCGTCACCACCGCCGGCGTGGGCGCGGCCCCCGCCGCGCCGCCGACGCTGCTCACCTTCGCCGAGGGACGGCGCCTCGCCTTCGATCCCAAGTCGGGGAAGTACCCGACCACGAGCCAGCACGCCACCGAGGTGCGGAAGGCGCTCGAGTTCGCGGAGCAGACGTGGGCCGCCGAGGGCATCACCGCGTGGGAGCAGGTACGGAAGCGGCACCTCGTCATGCTCTGGCGCGCGCGCATCGCGCAGCTCCGCCGGAAGCAGCCCCGCAAGGGTGCCCCGCCCGTTCGGGGGCACCGGGGCGCCGAGACGACGGTCGGCCATGTGCTCGCCGTCGCGCGCTGGCTGCGCGATGAGGAGCACCTCCCGCCGCACGCGTGCGTCGCGCCCAAGACGTGGAAGCAGGAGCTCATGAGCGACTGGGTGAAGCTCGCGGACGCGCCGGGTGACTACGAGCCCACGCGGCCGCGGCACACGCTCGACGAATTCCGGCGCATCCTCGCCAAGGCACGCGAGGTAGACCCGCGGCTCGAGCTCCTCCTGGGGCTCGGCGCGGAGCAGCGCCCCGGCCAGGTGGAGCGCGCGATGCGGAGCGCGCTCGACCTTACCGCCGGCACCTTTCAGGTGCCGAGCCGCGGCACGAAGAAGGGGGCGCTCCTGGACCTCACGCCGGGGCAGCTCGCGCTCGCCCGGCGTGCAGTGACCGTGGGCTACCTCCGCGTGCTCGAGGCCGCGCGCGTCGCGGGCGAGCTCGCGGACTATCCGCTCTTCCCTGGCGGGCAGCTCGAGCACGGACGCAAGGGGGAGCCCACCGCCGGCGAGCGGCATCGTCAGGCGCGGCCGATCGAGCGCTCCACGGCGCGCGACTGGTTCCGGACGGCGGAGGACTTGGCCGGGGTTCACCATCTCGTCGGGCGCGCGTTCTACGGCGGCCGGCGCGTGGCGGTGGACGCAGCGCTCGCCGAGGGGATCAGCCTCGACGGGCTCGAGCA
>CAMLEQ010000520.1 GCA_946479015.1 uncultured Gemmatimonadota bacterium
CGGCAAGAAGGTGTGGGGGATCAAGGAGAAGTATCCGGTGTGGGCCGGCGCGCTCGCGACGGCCGGCGGCGTGGTGTTCTACGGCACCATGGACGGCGACTTCAAGGCGGTCGACGCGAAGACGGGCAAGGAGCTGTGGAAGACGCACTTCGACTCGGGGATCATCGGCAACCCGATCACGTACACGGGGCCCGACAAGAAGCAGTACGTGGCGATCTACGAGGGCGTGGGCGGATGGGCCGGGGCGATCGTGCCGGGCAACCTCTCCCCCGATGATCCGTGGGCCGCGCTGGGCGCGGTGGGGGCGATGGCCGATCTCCCCAAGGACACCAAGCCGGGCGGCGCCCTCCACGTGTTCGCCCTGTCGCAATGACGCGGATGCGGTGGTCGCACCTCCGGCTCACCGGCCTCGCGGCGCTCGCCGCGCTCGGTGCCGTCGCGCTCGGCGCGGCGCCGGGCGCCCGCGCGGGCGGCCGCGCGCCGAAAACGTTCCGGGTGTGCGCCGATCCCAACAACCTCCCCTTCTCCAATCGCCGGGGGGAGGGGTTCGAGAACAGGATCGCCGAGCTGTTCGCGCGCGATCTCCACGCCACGCTCGCCTACGACTGGCTCGCGCAGAACCGCGGCTTCGCGCGCAAGACGCTCAAGACCGGCGCGTGCGACGTGATCATGGGCGTGCCGGCGCACTACGATCCGGTGCTCACCACGATTCCGTACTACCGGTCCACGTACGTGTTCGTCACCCGCGCCAGCGACGGGCTGCGCATCTCCTCGTTCGATGATCCGAGGCTCGCCCACCTGAAGATCGGGGTCCACCTGGTCGGCGACGACGGCGTCAATCCGCCGCCGGCGATGGCGCTCGGCGCGCGGGGGATCGTGGACAACGTGGAGGGCTATCCGCTCATCGGCGATTACAGCAAACCGAATCCTCCGGCACGACTCCTCGACGCGGTGGCGGCGAGGAAGGTGGACGTGGCGGTGGTGTGGGGTCCGCTGGCCGGCTACTTCGCCGGCCGCGAGCCCACCAAGCTCACCCTCACGCCGGTGCGCCCCGCGGTGGATGCGACGGGGCTGCGCTTCTCCTACGCGATCGCCATGGGCGTCCGCAAGGGAGACACGGCGCTCAAGGCGACGCTCGACTCGCTCATCACGCGCGAGCGCCCCGCCATCCAGCGCATCCTCGACGCCTACGGCGTGCCGCATGCGGACAGCGATTCCGTGGCGGCCGCGTCGGCCGCGCCGTGATCGGACGGACAGATCTTCCACACGGGAGAGCAGCCATGGGAACGGCCAGAAACACGATGTTCCGAATCACCTGCGCGGCGGTGGTCGCGTTGACCGTCGCCGCGTGCTCCAAATCGAAGAAGACGACGGCGGGCGGCGGGAGCCCCGACACCACCACGCCGGGGAACGAAGGGAACCCGGCGAGCGGGCAGGTGGCCGAAGTATCGAGCCGCTCCTTCAACGGGGATCCCAAAGTGGCGGCGCAGGGGCGGGTGCTCTTCCTCGCCTACAACTGCTACGGCTGCCACGGCGGTCTCGCCGGTGGCGCCATGGGACCGAGCCTGCGCGACACGACGTGGAAGTACGGCGGCACGGACCAGGCGATCTACTCCTCCATCCACGACGGCCGGCCGATGGGGATGCCGACGTGGGGGAAGACGCTCAGCGAACAGCAGATCAGGACGCTGATCACCTACATCCGCTCCCTCCGCTCGAGCGCCGAGCCGAAGTTCTTCTTCGCGACGCAGATGGCGGAGGCCGGCGTCGATACGGCGGACTTCCGGAAAGCGCTGCGGTAGCCGCTCGCCCCGCTCACGCCGCCGTGCCTCCCGGCGCGGCGGCGGGGCGGTACCGGATCGCCTCCGCCACGTGCGGCGCGGCGATCGCCACCTCGCCATCCAGATCCGCGATCGTCCGCGCCACGCGCAGCACGCGGTGGTAGCCGCGCGCGGACAGCCCCAGCCGCTCCGCCGCCGCGGCGAGCAGCTCGCGCGCGTCGGGCGCCACGGGAGTCTCCGTGGCCAGCCAGCGCCCGCTCACGCGCCCGTTGGTGACCGCATCCCCGAGCCGCGCGTGCCGCCCGTGCTGGCGCGCGCGCGCCCGCTCCACCCGCTCGCGTACCGCCCGCGAGGATTCCGCCGTCCCGCGCGCGGCGAGCTCGCGCACGGGGAGCGCGCTCACCGTCACGTGCAGGTCGATGCGGTCCACCATGGGACCGGAGAGGCGGGCGCGGTAGCGCGCGATGTCCGCCGCCGTGCACACGCAGCGCGCGCCGCCGTCGCCCGCGTGCCCGCACGGGCACGGGTTCATCGCGCCGACGAGGGTGAAGCGCGCGGGGTAGCGCACCGTCGCCGCCGCGCGGGCGATCACCACGTGGCCATCTTCCAGCGGCTGCCGCAGCGCGTCGAGCACGTAGCGCGGCAGCTCGAGCATCTCGTCGAGGAAGAGCACGCCCAGGTGCGCGAGGCTCACCTCGCCCGGGCGCGGCCCCGGGCCTCCCCCGATGAGCCCCGCCGCCGAGATGGTGTGATGCGGTGCGCGGAAGGGGCGCACGGGCGCCGGCGCCTGGTCGCTGGACGGGACGCTGATCCGGGTGCCGGACACGCCCGCGAACAGGGCGTTCTTCGGCACCGTGGGCACGGGTGATGATTCCGGCCCGTACCCGTGCCTGCGGGCGCTGCCGCTGACCTGCTGCTCGTGCCGGGCGCTGTTCGCGATGCCGCACGGGCCCGCCGGCACGGACAAGGCAGAATCGGAGCCGGCCCTGCTCGATGAGGCCATGGAACAGTTCCCGTTCCTGTTCGCGCCGGACTGGATCTGGCTGATGGACCGCAACTACCACGGGGCCGCGCGGAT
>CAMLEQ010000521.1 GCA_946479015.1 uncultured Gemmatimonadota bacterium
TTCCGGTTCGTCCACCTTCGAAACGAGGAACGGGGCGAGTATGGAGCATGTGGCCGAAAGCAGGTCCAAAGGGTTCTTTCGTTCGTCTCCCTCCACCGCTTTCGATCAGTACCTGCAGGACATCCAGAAGCTTCCACTCATAACCGACCCCGTCGAAGAGCGCCGCCTGGCGCGTCGTGCACAGAAGGGCGATGAGACCGCCGCCGAGCGACTGGTCACCGCCAATCTCCGGTTCGTCATCTCGTACGTGAAGAAGTACCAGGGGCACGGACTCGATCTGAGCGAGCTCGTCGCCATTGGAAACGAAGGCCTCCTGAAAGCGGTCAAGAAATTCGACCCCGATCAGGGGGTCAAATTCATTTCGTACGCGGTGTGGTGGGTACGCCAGGCGGTGCTGAAGGCGCTGGCCGAGCAGACGCGCTCCGTTCGCATTCCGCTCAACCAGAACTCCCAGCTCATCAAGCTCGCGCGGGCGGAGACGGTGCTCGCCCAGGTGCTCAAGCGCGATCCCACCGACGACGAGATCAGCCGTCTCATCGAGGAGACGCCGGAAACGGTACGTGCGGCGCGGCAGATGTCCGCCACCGAAGTATCGCTCGACGCACCGATCGATCGCTCGGACCGCGAGGCCTCCACGCTCGGGGAGCGCTTCGTGGGGGTGGACGGCGCGGAGATCGAGGACACGACGGACTTCAAGCTGATGCGCGAGTTCATCGACCGCGTGTTCCGCAAGTATCTCACGCCGCGCGAGCGGAAGATCCTCTACCTGTACTACGGTCTCGAGGAGGGGTCCGAGGCCATGACGCTCGAGAAGATCGGCGCGCTCATGGGCGTCACGCGCGAGCGCATCCGGCAGATACGCGAGCGTGCGTTCGAGAAGCTGCGCGAGTCTCCGGACGGCGCGGCGCTGGCCGGCTTCTGGAACGCGGCCTGAGCCTCCCTCACCACCGACTCCTTGCGCGGCGCCCGTGGATCCCACGGGCGCCGCGTCGCATCCAGCCGTCCCGCGCCCCGCGCCCCGCGAGTCCCGAGTCCCGAGTCCCGAGTCCCGGCGCACATCGTGCATTCCGCCCGCGCATGAGCGGCGCCGTTCCCCGTGCGATCACCAGACCCATCCCGGTGTTCCTGAACGAGGAGGCGGGGAGCGCCGCGGGCGTGATGGAGGCGCTGGCGAACACCTCGAGCTTCGACATCCGCCCGGCCCAACCCGAGTCGCTCCCGGGGTTGGTGCGCGCCAGCGTGCGTGCCGGGGTGTCGCGCATCGCGGTGGCCGGCGGCGATGGCACCATCGCCGCCGCCGCGGCGGAGCTCGTGGACACGCCCACGGAGCTCGCCGTGATCCCCGCGGGCACCCTCAATCACTTCGCGCGCGATCACGGCATACCGCTCGACCCCGGCGAGGCGGCCGCGGTCGCGCTCGACGCCCCCGCGCGCCCCGTGGACGTGGGGAGCGTCAACGGGCGGATCTTCCTGAACACCAGCTCCGTGGGCGCCTACGTCATCTTCGTCCGCGCCCGCGAGCGCCTCGAGCCGCGGCTCGGTTACCGGCTCGCGAGCGCGGTTGCCGCGGTGCGCACCATGATGACGTCGCGCTCCTTCCGCCTGGAGCTGGACATCGGGGGGCGGCCGCGCGTCTACCGCACCGTGCTCGCGTTCATCGGGGTCGGGGAACGCGAGCTGCGCGCCCCCATCCTCGGCGGCCGCGTGGAGGGCGGGCGCCCCGGGCTGCACGTGATCATCCCGCGCGCGCCCACGCGCAGCCGTCTCCTCGCGCTCGCCCTGCTCGCGCCGCTGCGCGGCCTGCGCGCCGCCACGGCGGCGACGCGCGTGGACAGCTTTCTCGTGGACCACTGCTTCATCCACCTGCGCCGTCCGCTCGGCACCGTGGCGCTCGACGGCGAGCTCGCGCCGCTCGTGGCGCCGCTCTCGTACGAGGTGCTGCGCGGAGCGCTCCGCCTCGCCGCCCCCTGAGCCCTGACTCCGACCCCCTGGCCCCCGGCCCTTTGAGCACGCCTACCGCCCGCGTACATTCCGGACGTGGCCGTGCGCACTCTGCCGCTCTTCCCGCTGCCGCTCGTCCTCTTCCCTGGCATCGCGCTCCCGCTGCACATCTTCGAGCCGCGCTATCGGCGCATGCTGGCCGATTGCCTGGAAGGTGACCGCCGCTTCGGGCTCATCTTTCTCCCCGACGCCACTCCGGAGCGCGAGCTCCCGAGCGGGCAGGTGGGGTGCGTGGCGCGCATCGAGAGCGCCGAATCGCTCCCCGATGGCCGCTCGAACATCATCGTGGCCGGCGAGGAGCGCTTCGCGCTCGAGGCGCTCGTGGACGGCGATCGACCGTACCACGTCGGGCGCGTGCGCGAGTACCACGACATCCCCGAGGCGCACGACGCGCTGGATTCGCTGGCGTCGGCGGTGCTCGCGCTCTTCGGCCGCGTCGCGCGCGCGGCGCGGGTGCTCGGCGACGATCGCTCCCCCGTCCCCGAGCTGCCGGGCGACGCCGCCCTCCTCGCCTATCGCATTGCCGCGCTCGTGGACACGAGCGTGGAGATGCGTTACGACCTGCTGCGCTCCCGCTCCGCCATGCGCCGGCTCCAGGAGGTGGAGGCGCTGCTCGACGCCGCGGTGGGATCGCTGGAGCAGCGCGCCTTGATGCACGAGCGCGCGAAGAGCAACGGGCGCGGGCACGGCGCGGCGCCGGAGGCGGGCGCGTGAGCGTGGAGCGGCTCGCCGAACGGCTGCGCGCCATCGTCGGCGCGCGCGGCGTGCTCACGCGGGAGAGCGAGCTGCTCGCGTACAGCGCCGACGGCCTCCCCACCTACCGCAAGCGCCCGCCGCTCGCGGTCTTCCCC
>CAMLEQ010000522.1 GCA_946479015.1 uncultured Gemmatimonadota bacterium
CCCCCCCCCCCCCCCCCCCCCCCCCCCCCCCCCCCCCCCCCCACCCCCACCCCCCGGCCCCCAGCCCCCTCACTCCAGCCGCCCGTCCAGCCCCTCCACGAAGTGCTCCGACAGCGCCGGGTTCGTCCGCCAGAGATAGAGCCCCATGAGCACCGCCGCGATCAGGTTCCCCACGGCCACCGAATACCAGGCGAGCGCGCCGATCCGGGGCACCTCGGAGAGCATCGTGGTGAGGCCGTAGAAGGCGAACTCGAACGCCACGAACAGGATCAACATCCCCGCGAGCACCGTCGGCTCACGGTCGGCCAGGTGCACGACGATCGACGCCAGGAGCCCCGCGAGGATGAACGCCGCGTAGTGGAAGATCGTGTAGGCGAAGATGTGGACGCCGGCCCCCTCGCCGCCGATCGGACCGAGTACGGTGAAGAGCGCCGTGCCGAGCACCCGGGGCGTGTACAGCGGGTGCCCCGCAACGGTGTCCACGAGCAGAATCCAGAGGGCCACCGCCGTGGCGCCGAGCACTCCCGCCACCACGCCATTTTGTGCGATCACGTGTCCCCGCATGTCTCTCGCCTCCTTCGCCGGTGGACGCCGGCCCCGGCCAGTCCACCCTCCCCGGCGCGGGCGCGCGGCGGATCGCCCCGATGCACTGCAATCCCTTCGCCGGACGCGCCGCTCCCCGGAACGTTCCGCGCCGTGGCCCGCGCATTGCGCGCATTCCGTCGTCCGTTGCGCACTGCACAGGTGCGCGCCACTCTTGCGTCCCTCCATCGCGCGTGGGCAGGAGGTTCCTGTCGCATGACCACACCCGAGCATCCCGCTCCGGAGACGGAGCGCCGCGTACCGCTGGACCGTCCGGTCACCGGACTCGACGGCAGGACGACGAGCGAGCGCCGCATTGCCGACCGTCGCACCGTCGATCGCCGGGGCTCCCGCGCGATCACCCCGCTGATGGGAACGCCGATCGCCGAGAACGACTGGATCGGCTTTCCCCTCAAGCCACGCCAGCTCACCGCGGTGGTGCGGAGCACGCTCCAGGAGGATGGCGCACTCAACGATCTCACCACGATCGCCTGCGTCTACTCCGACCGGCGGGCGCACGGCACCATCGTCGCGAGCCGCGGCGGGGTGATCGCCGGCGTGCCGCTGGCCATCGCCGCTTTCCGCGTGCTCGACCCGAACGTCGCCATCCGCGTGGACGTGGATGACGGCGGCTACGTGGCCGCGGGCTCGGTGGTCATGCGCATCACGGGGCTCGCGCGCGCGATCCTCTCGGCGGAGCGCGTGGCGCTGAACTACCTCCAGCGGCTCTCCGGAGTGGCGACCACCACCGCGCGCTACGTCGCGGCGGTGCGGGGGACGCACGCGCACATCTACGACACGCGCCGGACCACGCCGGGGATGCGCGAGCTCGAGTGCTACGCGGTCCGCGCGGGGGGCGGACTCAACCATCGGTTCGATCCGACGCGTGCCGTGCGGGTGCGCCTGAGCCATCTCGCGGCGGTGGGGCGCGACGTCACGCTGGCCGTGCGCCGGGCGCGCGAGTTCGTCCCCCCGGGCTCGCCGGTGGCGGTGGAGTGCCGCACGACGGAGCAGGTGCGCCAGGCGATCGACGCCAGGGCGGACACGGTGGTGCTCATGGGGATGTCGCCGTCGCAGGCCAGGGAATGCGTGGAGCTCGTGGGCGGGCGAGCCGCGACGGAGCTGTACGGCCCCATCGCCACCGACGAGGTGCGCGCCTACGCGCAGGCTGGAGTGGACCGCATCGCGGTCCCCGCGCTGACGCAGTGCGCGGCGGCACTGGAGCTGTCTCTGGAGTTCGAGGCCATGTGATCAGCGACCTGCTCGCGGCGCGCTCGCAGATGGCGATGTCGCTGGCGTTCCACATCCTGTTCGCGGTGGTCGGGATCGGGATGCCGGTGCTCATGGTGATCGCCGAGATGCGGTGGCGCCGCACTGGCGATGCGCTCCATCTCGAGCTGGCGACGCGATGGGCGAAGGGGACCGCGATCCTCTTCGCCGTCGGCGCCGTCTCGGGCACCGTGCTCAGCTTCGAGCTCGGGCTTCTCTGGCCGGGGTTCATGCACTTCTCCGGCGCGATCGTCGGGATGCCGTTCGCTCTCGAGGGGTTCGCGTTCTTCACCGAGGCGATCTTCCTCGGCGTGTACCTCTATGGGTGGGACCGCATCTCGCCGCGCGCGCACGTCATCGCCGGGATGATCGTCGCCGCGAGCGGCACGGCCTCCGCGGTCTTCGTCGTCATCGCCAACGCGTGGATGAACACCCCGCGCGGCTTCCGCCTCGAGGACGGCCGCCCGGTGGCCATCGATCCCGTCGCCGCCATGCTCACCCCGGCCGCGTTCCCCGAGGTGCTGCACATGGTCATCGCCGCCTTCGCGGCCACGGGGTTCATCGTCGCCGGCATTCACGCGCTGATGCTCCTGCGCGACCGGGACAACGCCTTTCACCACCGCGCGCTCACCGTGGCGCTCATCGTCGCCGCGCCGGCGGCGATCGTCCAGCCGCTCTCGGGGGACATCAGCGCCCGCTACGTGGCCCGCTGGCAGCCGGCGAAGCTCGCCGCCATGGAGGGGCAGTTCCGCACGGAGCGCGGCGCGCCGCTGCGCATCGGCGGATTCCCCGATGAGCGGGCGCGCGTGACGCGCCACGCGATCGAGATCCCGTACGGACTCTCCCTGCTCGCGTTCCACGATCCGCACGCGCTGGTGAAGGGGCTCGACGCCGTGCCGCGCGAGAACTGGCCGCCGGTGCGCATCGTCCACATCGCCTTCCAGGTGATGGTGGCGCTCGGCACGTACATGGCGCTCGTCTCCCTCTGGGC